>NZ_JBFTMC010000053.1:0-27182 GCF_056396765.1 Bacillus sp. 05T22 | reverse complement strand
GATCTATATTATAGAACTTATATATATTGTGCATTTCATATTATTAATTATCTAAATTTTAAGTCTTGTTACAATTAATAAGGGAGGAAATAGTAATGAAAAGAAAAAAACCGTTTAAAGTGTTTTCATCTTTGGCAATCACGACAATGCTTGGTTGCACATTTGTACTTGGTACATCATCGGCTTATGCGGAAACAACATCTCAGTCAGAAGGAAGTATTTCAACAACTCCAATTGATAACAATTTAATTCAAGAAGAACGTTTGGCTGAAGCTTTAAAAGAACGTGGAACGATTGATCGATCAGCATCAAAAGAAGAGACACAAAAGGCTGTAGAGAAATATATTGAAAAAAAGAAGGGTGATCAGCCAAATAAAGAAATTCTTCCGGGTGATCCTGTTAAAGAAGCATCTGATTTTGTAAAAAAAGTAAAAGAAAAAAAGATGGAAGAAAAGGAAAAAGTGAAGAAGTCTGTAGAAAATGCTAGTTCAGAGCAAACGCCTTCACAAAATAAAAAACAGTTAAATGGAAAAGTACCAACTTCTCCAGCAAGGCAGGCTCCATATAACGGAGCTGTTCGTACAGATAAAGTACTTGTACTACTTGTAGAGTTTAGTGATTATAAACATAATAATATTGAACAAAGCCCTGGTTATATGTATGCGAACGATTTTAGTAGAGAGCATTATCAAAAAATGTTATTCGGTAATGAACCATTCACGTTATTCGATGGTTCAAAAGTAAAAACATTTAAACAATATTATGAAGAGCAGTCTGGTGGTAGTTATACGACAGATGGTTATGTAACAGAATGGTTAACGGTTCCTGGGAAAGCGGCAGATTACGGAGCAGATGGTAAGACTGGCCATGATAATAAAGGACCTAAAGGGGCACGTGACCTTGTGAAAGAAGCCTTAAAAGCAGCAGCAGAGAAAGGATTAGATTTATCTCAATTTGACCAGTTTGATCGTTATGATACAAATGGTGATGGAAATCAAAATGAACCAGACGGCGTAATTGATCATTTAATGGTCATTCATGCTGGGGTTGGTCAAGAAGCTGGTGGCGGTAAATTAGGTGATGATGCAATCTGGTCACATCGTTCTAAATTAGCACAAGATCCAGTTGCAATTGAAGGGACAAAGTCAAAAGTTTCATATTGGGATGGAAAAGTTGCTGCACATGATTACACAATTGAGCCTGAGGATGGTGCAGTTGGCGTATTCGCTCATGAATTTGGTCATGATCTTGGTTTACCAGATGAATATGATACGAACTATACTGGAGCTGGATCACCTGTGGAAGCATGGTCATTAATGAGTGGTGGTAGCTGGACAGGAAGAATCGCAGGGACAGAACCAACAAGTTTTTCACCGCAAAATAAAGATTTCTTACAAAAAAATATGGGTGGAAACTGGGCGGAAATTGTAGAAGTAGATTACGATAAAATAAAACGTGGAGTAGGTTTCCCTACATATATTGATCAAAGTGTTACAAAATCCAATCGTCCAGGTCTTGTACGTGTAAATTTACCTGAGAAAAGTGTTGAAACAATTAAAACTGGATTTGGCAAGCATGCATACTACAGTACAAGAGGCGATGATATGCATACAACATTAGAAACACCATTGTTTGATTTAACGAAGGCAGCTAATGCGAAATTTGATTATAAAGCAAACTATGAACTTGAAGCAGAATGTGATTTTATTGAAGTGCATGCGGTGACAGAAGATGGAACAAAAACATTAATCGATAAACTAGGCGATAAAGTGGTAAAAGGTGACCAAGATACGACAGAAGGAAAATGGATTGATAAATCATATGATTTAAGTCAATTTAAAGGGAAGAAAGTGAAATTGCAATTTGATTATATTACAGATCCTGCTTTAACA
The DNA here is from genome assembly GCF_056396765.1 of Bacillus sp. 05T22. Classification (NCBI taxonomy): domain Bacteria; kingdom Bacillati; phylum Bacillota; class Bacilli; order Caryophanales; family Bacillaceae; genus Bacillus; species Bacillus sp. 05T22. The sequence goes on along the minus strand of NZ_JBFTMC010000053.1, from coordinate 25,290 downwards.
TATAAAGGATTTGCAATGGATAATGTGAATGTAACAGTCGATGGAAAAGTGGTATTTTCAGATGATGCAGAAGGACAAGCGAAAATGAAGTTAAATGGTTTTGTCGTTTCTGATGGAACAGAAAAGAAACCACATTATTATTATTTAGAGTGGAGAAACTATGCTGGCTCAGATGAAGGGTTAAAAGCAGGGAGAGGTCCAGTATATAATACTGGTCTTGTTGTTTGGTATGCAGATGATAGTTTTAAAGATAACTGGGTTGGCAGGCATCCTGGTGAAGGCTTCCTTGGTGTTGTTGATTCTCACCCAGAAGCAGTTGTTGGAAATTTAAATGGAAAACCAGTATACGGTAATACAGGGTTGCAAATTGCAGATGCTGCATTTTCACTTGATCAAACACCGGCGTGGAACGTAAATTCATTTACACGTGGACAATTTAATTACCCAGGCTTACCAGGTGTTGCAACATTTGATGATTCTAAAGTATACAGTAACACTCAAATTCCTGATGCGGGACGAAAAGTACCGCAATTAGGGCTGAAATTCCAAGTTGTTGGGCAAGCAGATGATAAGTCGGCAGGAGCTATTTGGATTCGTCGTTAATAGATTAGTAATAAAATAAAAAAGTACGTTCTTCGTAGAAAGAACGTACTTTTTTATTTATACATTAAGCTATTATTTTATTTTGTGTAATACATTGTTTACCTATATACAGTCTATCAAATGGTGTAGGGAAAAGAAATATTTCCAGGGAAATTGTCGAAGTATAGTCGATATTTATACCGCATTAACGGGCAGTAAGACTCCCACCTCAAAGTTCAGAGAGAAACAAAGAAGGGAGTTTTGGGGATCAACTGCCCATAAAAGCCCGATTGATGAGGGCTGATTAAGGTTTTACTAATTTTTAATTTTAAAAAATAATTATCTATAAAAAACAAAATTATATATTGATTTTGTTTCTTATTTTGAGTAAAATTCAAAAGGATTATTTAGAATAGTGATAGTTTAGTAGTTTAATTGAAAACCTTTTTTAGGAAGGGAATGTAGAGTCTAATAGACTTGGAGTGTAGGAGATATTTGTAAATTTATATATAAAGGGAGAGTACAGTAATTGACAGCATTGAAAAAATTATCAGCTTTTGTGAAAAGTAGTATTGTTTTATTATGTGTAGCATGTATGTATTTTGCTATACCAACTGCACATGCAAGTGCGGAGACAGTTAAGATTTATCTTGATCCAGGTCATGGTGGAACGGATACAGGAGCGATTGGAAATGGTTTACGAGAAAAAGACTTAACATTAGATATTGCAACACGTATTCGTAACATTTTAAATGCAGAATATACAGGGCATGAAATTAGAATGAGTCGTACGAGTGATGTATATCCTACGCTAACACAGCGAACAACTGATGCAAATAATTGGGGAGCAGACTTTTTCTTATCTGTACATATTAATAGTGGTGGTGGCACTGGTTATGAAGATTATAGTTATCCAAATGCAGGAGCACCAACTACGACTTACCAAAAGGTAATTCATCAAGAAATTATGAAAACAACTAACCTTGCTGATAGAGGAGTTAAAACGAATAATTTCCATGTGTTAAGAGAAACGAATATGCCAGCAGTATTAACTGAAAATGGGTTTATTGATCGAGCAGAAGATGCCCAAAAATTAGGTAATGCAACATTTAGAGAGCAACTTGCAAGAGGGCATGTAAATGGTTTAGTAAAGGCATTTGGATTACAGAGAAAAACATCCTTAATTCGTGTAAAAGTAGAAGAATTATATTATTATAATCAACCTGATTGGAATGCAAAGGCTGGTACTGTGAAAAAAGGTGATGTATTCACTGTTGTGGAAACGTTAACTGTAAATGGTTCAAAAATGTACAAGCTAAAATCAGGAAACTATATAACTGCTAATCCTTTATATGTTGAGGCTTTATAGTAAATAGTTGATTAAAAAAAGGGACAATGATGAGTTAATTCATCATTGTCTCTTTTATTTTTCCCCTGAAATAAATCATTCCAGCAAATGTGAGTAAGAATGCAGTTCCAATTACAAAGCTTACGCTCGGTGATGCACCGATTGCCCCCACTGTAAAAGAGCCTGCGACGACGCCTAATGAGAAGAATGCGTAAAATAATCCGAATGCCTTCCCTCGTTTATCTTCAGTTGTATTTTCAACGAGTAAAGCATTAATAGATGGGAAGAGGATGGCGAATCCAATTCCGTAAATCATCATCACAACAAAGAGCATACTTTTTGTTGTAAATATGCCAAGTAATGATAAGGCAAGTGCCATGACCGCAATACCGATCAGCATCATTTTTGAACGGTCAAAGCGATCGTAAATACGATTTGTTGGTAGTAAGAAGAAAAGGATGGCAGTGATTCCAAATACACTTAGCATCATGCCTGTTGTAGATGCTTTGAGTGCTAGTGCTTCTACTTTTACCGGTAACATATATGTGACGATTCCTTGTGAAAACATTAATGTAAAAGCACCAATATATGCTTGTAATAATGGTTCGGATTTTAGTAATCCTACCATATCTTCTTTGTTCATCATTTGCGTCCGTGATGTATCTTTTCTAGTCACATTGGTTGGTAACAAGACAAGGGCTACGATAGTACCGAGTACCATTAAGATAGAAATCGTAACAAAGACCCACTCTACACCTGCGGTTGCTTTCATAATTCCACTGAAGGCAGGACCAACGATAGCCGCTGTTCCGACAGCAGCACCAGATAGTGCCATTGCTTTTCCTTGTTTTGTAGATTTCGTTTGTTTAGATAGGAAAGTAAAGGCTGCAGGGATTAAGAAACCATCACTAAATCCGTGTAAAAAGCGAACGATAAGTAATTGTTCCCCGCTTTGAACAACGGTATACAATAATACTATGAAACTCGTAATTCCCATACTCATATAGAGTACCTTCTTTGCTCCAAATTTATCAACAGATGCACCTGCGATAATATTGCCGATCATATTGGAAAACGAGTACATCCCTACAACAAGACCAATAATAAGAGGAGTTCCCCCAAGACTTTGCGCGTAAGTACTCATAATAGGTAATTGTGAAAATGTATCTAAAAACGCTACGATAACAATAAAATAAATGAAATATTTCAAGCGATGTTCACCTCTCCTATGCTATTATGGCATAATGCGAATTTCACCTGCAATGAAATTGAATTAACAGATGTGGAAAAAAGTACAAAGTGACAAAAAAATGAACTTTTTTTGTTAAAATTTAGTGGAATTCAGATTGGGGTTTTGAAAAATATGGATAGAAGTACTATAATAGATTGGTAAACTTCACCAGGTTAAGTATATATACAAGAGAGGGATGCATAAAATGAAAGCATTACTTTGGCATAATCAACGTGATGTAAGAGTAGAAGAAGTTCCAGAACCAACTGTACGACCAGGAGCAGTGAAGATCAAAGTTAAATGGTGTGGTATTTGTGGAACAGATTTACATGAATATTTAGCAGGACCTATTTTTATTCCAACAGAAGAACATCCACTAACACATGTGAAAGCACCTGTTATTTTAGGTCATGAGTTTAGTGGTGAAGTTGTTGAAATCGGTGAAGGCGTTACGAATCATAAAATAGGGGACCGCGTTGTTGTAGAACCTATTTATTCTTGTGGTAAATGTGAAGCTTGTAAACATGGTCATTATAACGTTTGTGAACAACTTGTTTTCCACGGTCTTGGTGGAGATGGCGGTGGCTTCTCTGAATATACTGTAGTACCAGCAGATATGGTTCACCATATCCCAGATGAAATGACTTATGAACAAGGTGCACTTGTAGAACCAGCAGCAGTTGCAGTTCATGCAGTGCGTCAAAGTAAATTAAAAGAAGGCGAAGCTGTAGCTGTATTTGGATGTGGACCGATCGGACTTCTTGTTATCCAAGCTGCTAAAGCCGCAGGTGCAACACCTGTTATCGCAGTTGAACTTTCTAAAGAACGTCAAGAGTTAGCAAAATTGGCAGGAGCTGATTACGTATTAAATCCAGCAACACAAGATGTGCTAGCTGAAATCCGTAACTTAACAAATGGTTTAGGTGTAAATGTTAGCTTCGAAGTAACAGGAGTTGAAGTTGTACTTCGTCAAGCAATTGAAAGCACAAGATTTGAAGGACAAACAGTAATTGTCAGCGTATGGGAAAAAGACGCGACAATTACTCCGAACAACTTAGTATTAAAAGAAAAAGAACTTGTTGGTATTCTTGGATACCGTCACATCTTCCCATCTGTTATTAAATTAATTAGCTCTGGTCAAATTCAAGCAGAGAAATTAATTACGAAAAAAATTACAGTGGATCAAGTTGTAGAAGAAGGATTTGAAGCGCTTGTAAAAGATAAAAAACAAGTGAAAATTCTTGTTTCACCTAAATAATATATAATATAGAAGAAAGTAGTCTTTTTCTAGAAATAGAAGAAGGCTACTTTTTTTGTGGATAGAAAGGTGATAGACTTTCCTTTGACTAAATTGTTTAAGTAGGAAGGGAGAGTTATAAGGTTTCATTTTTACTAACTTTGAAACGAATGCTAAAAGCCTGCTCAAGAGCGTGGAAAGATAAAGAATTTCAAGTGTTATTTGTATTAACGATTATAACGTTACTATCAGGGACTATTTTTTACAGTACGGTAGAAGGATTACGTACAATTGATGCATTATATTTTAGCGTTGTTACATTAACGACAGTTGGCTATGGAGATTTTAGCCCGCAAACAGATTTCGGGAAAATCTTTACTATATTTTATATTTTCATTGGAATTGGTTTAGTGTTTGGGTTTATTCATAAACTAGCAGTAAATGTTCAATTATCAAGTATATTATCAGGGCGAAAGAAAAAATAGAAGCAATCAGGATATGCACCTGGTTGCTTCTATTTTTTACAATATTTTAGCTGTTTCTTTGCAGGAAATTAATATTCGTTTACTATAATGCAAATGAAACATATTATCCATAGAATTATAATGATGTGAATATTCGCATCATTTATTTTCTCAATAGAAATTAGTAGAAAGGTGGGATATTCTAATCGTAGGTTAACCATAGGATTTGAATTACATATTCCAAGTAAATTAAATATAAACGGAGGTTTTCATATGAAAAAGAAAGTATTAGCATTAGCAGCAGCTATTACATTAGTAGCACCATTGCAAAGTGTAGCATTTGCCCATGAAAATGAGGGCGGAGATAAGGTAAGAGCAATTCAATATTGGTCTGCTGAAGATAAACATGCAGAAGGTGTAAACTCCCATTTATGGATTGTCAATCGTGCAATTGATATTATGTCTCGTAATACAACGGTTGTAAAACAAGATCAAGTTGCATTATTAAATGAATGGCGTACAGAGTTAGAGAATGGTATTTATGCTGCTGATTATGAAAACCCTTACTATGATAATAGTACATTTGCTTCTCATTTCTATAATCCCGATACAGGGAAGACGTATATTCCTTTTGCTAAGCAGGCAAAAGAAACCGGAGCTAAATACTTTAAACTTGCTGGTGAAGCTTATCAAAAGCAAGATATGAAACAAGCATTCTTCTATTTAGGATTATCGCTTCATTACTTAGGAGATGTAAATCAACCGATGCATGCAGCAAACTTTACAAATCTTTCTTATCCACAAGGTTTCCACTCCAAATATGAAAATTTTGTAGATACACTAAAAAATAATTATAAAGTGACTGATGGAAATGGATATTGGAATTGGAAAGGAATAAATCCTGAAGACTGGATTCATGGAGCGGCTGTAGCTGCTAAGCAAGATTATGCTGGTATTGTAAATGGCACTACAAAAGATTGGTTCGTAAGAGCGGCAGTTTCACAAGAATATGCAGATAAATGGCGTGCAGAAGTTACACCAGCAACAGGAAAACGTTTAGTAGAAGCGCAGCGTGTCACAGCGGGATATATTCAGCTTTGGTTTGATACGTATGTAAATCGCTAGAACGCTTGGTTACTTCTTAGTTAAAAAACATATACGTATAATGATTCATGATCCAGTACAGGCAATCACTTCTATTGAAATAGTTAAAAAGTTTCTTCGTAAAGAAGAAACTTTTTTTGTTTAGACACAGGAAAATGATAGTTTTGTTCCAATATGTATAAGACATATATATAGAAGGGGAGAGAACAATGTGGAGCGTAACATATTTCAAAAGGTTCCCTTACCATGCGCATTTCTTGATGAAGAAGCGTTAGAAAGAAATATAGAGTCAATTGTGCAATTGTGCGGAGGAAAGAAAGTTCGTATTGCTAGTAAATCGTTACGATCTGTTCCAGTGATGAAGAAAATTTTAGCCGCTAATAGTTGTTTTCAAGGCATTATGTGTTTTTCACCACGAGAAGTAATATTCTTAATAAAACAAGGATTTAATGATTTGTTGCTTGGATACCCTATACATGATGAACAAGCACTTCAAGAAATTAGTTTGCTTACAAAACAAGGACTTATAATCACTTGTATGGTAGATTGCATAGAACATATTGCTTATTTAGAGAAAATTGCAATAGAAACAGGTGGACGCTTTCGAATTTGTATTGATATCGATATGAGTAGTCATTTTTTTCAGTTTCATTTTGGTGTTAGACGTTCTCCTATACGTACTACTTCTGAGGCTTTAAACGTTATTGAAAAAGCAATTCAATCTTCCGTTTTACAAATAGACGGTGTAATGGGATATGAGGCACAGATTGCAGGAGTTGGGGACGCTGTACCAAAGCAAGGTTTTAAAAATAAAATAGTTGCTTATTTAAAGAGAAAATCTGTATTTGAAGTGATGAAACGTAGACAAGACATTGTTCGCGTGTTGCAAGAACGAGGAATTACACTTCGTTTTGTAAATGGAGGAGGCACAGGAAGTATAAAAACGACAATGCAAGATGAATCCGTTACAGAGATTACAATAGGTTCTGCTTTTTACTCTCCCAAGCTCTTTGATTACTATAAAGATATTAGATTTGAACCAGCTGTTGGCTTTGCGTTGCCGATTGTTAGACAACCAAGCCAACATATATATACTTGCCTCGGTGGCGGATATATTGCTTCAGGAGCAGTTGGGAAAGACAAACAGCCTGAGATTTGGGAGCCAAGTGGGGCAAAGTTGTTAGCTTTAGAAGGAGCTGGAGAAGTACAAACGCCCGTTTATTATGATGGTTCAGAACATCTAACGGTTGGGGATGCCATGTTATTTCGGCATAGTAAAGCCGGAGAACTATGTGAGCGTTTCTCATCGTTACATCGTATTGTAGGTAACAAAGTGATAGGGAAGTATTCAACATACCGGGGGGATGGTCAATGCTTTCTGTAAAAGGGCAGAAATGGAGAAATTGGACAGGGAATGTAGAAGGAAATCCACAATATACGATGTATCCAAAAAGTATACAAGATGTAATAGAAGTAGTGAAGTTTGCAAAGGAACAGGGAAAGAGAATTCGTGTTGTTGGATCAGGACATTCCTTTACACCTCTTGTGCAAACAGAGGAAATTCTAATTTCTTTAGATAAGCTACAAGGGATAGTAGACGTCGATTCACAATCATTCATAGTAGAAGTATGGGGCGGAACAAAGTTGTATAACTTAGGAAAACTGCTGGAAGACATAGGATACGCACAGGAAAATTTAGGAGATATTGATTCACAATCTATTGCAGGAGCAATTAGTACAGGGACGCATGGAACAGGTATTCAATTTGGTAGTTTGGCAACACAAGTAGTAGAAGTTACAGCTGTGCTGGCATCTGGAGAAATTATTGTTTGTTCTGAGAAAGAGAATCCTGAATTTTGGAAGGCATTTCAGTTATCTCTTGGCATGCTAGGAATTATTGTAAAAGTTAAATTAAAAGTCATTCCAGCTTATTCACTTATTTATGAAAGCAGAAAGGAATCGTTTTCTACTGTAATAAACAAACTAGAGAAATATAAGCAACATCGTCATTTTGAATTTTTTGTGTTTCCGTATTCAGATGATGTCCAAGTGAAAATTACAAATGAAACAACAGTTAAAGGGATAGATTTAAAGTGGCATAAGTTCAAGACAGAACTACTTGAAAATATAGCTTTTTCATTATTGTCTAAAGGATGCAAGTTACTCCCTTCTATAAGTAAAGGAGTTAGTAGACTGTCAGCAAAGGCAGTACCGAATGCAAAAACAATTGGTCCAAGTTATCAAATATTTGCTACATCTCGTAATGTTCGTTTTTATGAAATGGAGTATAGTGTCCCAGCGCAGTATATGAAAGATGTAGTAGGGGAAATTTACAACCTCATTGAAAAGAAGAAATTCCAAGTTCATTTTCCAATTGAATGTCGTTATGTAAGGGGAGATGATATATGGATAAGTCCTGCTTATAGAAGAGATTCAGCGTATATCGCTGTGCATATGTATAAAGGAATGAAATACGCTGCTTACTTTACAGCGATAGAACATATTTTTCAAAAATACGAAGGGCGTCCACATTGGGGGAAAATGCATACAATGCGATATGAACAATTACAATGTGTTTATCCAAAGTTAAACTCTTTCTTGGAAGTTAGAGAAAAGGTAGATCCAATGGGAGTGTTTTTAAATCCATATGTAGCAAAAATGTTTTCTGTTTATGAAAAAAGCTGACAAATTATTTGTCAGCTTTTTGGAGTGTAATTGCATTTCGTGTATGACTCATTCGCTCGTAAAATAGTAATTTATCACGACTAAATACGTGCAGTAGAACRTGGATAACAAAGAGACCGTTAATTACGAATAGGAATAATAATGTAACAAGTAGAATTAAAGTATCGGCACGATTTAAAATGGAACTACTAGAGAGAATATAGTTCATTCCTCCTAAAATAAAATAGAAAAGACCGTAACGAATCAATAATTCTTTAATTGTAATTCGTTCATTTTCACCTTTTATATGAATACGAAGAAGAACCTTACTGCAAATTGGCAGAAAGCTCTTCTTAGTGGKGATATTTAACATGCGTAGCATTGGATTTTGATGAGAGAATATAGCTTTGGAATTGTTGCTTCCATGTTAAAGTGGTGGTCTCCTTTTTTTGAGAAATCCACTCGTGATAATCTTGTTGCGTTTTCCATAATATACGAATCATATACTCATTTTCATGTTCAGTACGCTTCGTACGAGAAAATTCTAGATTAATAAACCCGTATGTACCAGGGTTTGGATAGTATTGTTGCAAGGAACGAATTACTTTTTCTTCATAGCCAAATTTAATATGAATAAGTTTTGTAACAATAAACATGATTGCACCCCTTTTGTATTAGTAATAAGAAATTAGAGTGAATATCCTGTTTTAGTCATAACATGTGCAATCCCTCCTGTTATTCTTACAAGGTTAGGGCATGTTTGTAATATCGATTCATCCCGTTCGAAATTCATTTTATAAAACATGATATACATTTAATGTTATACTATTCTGAAAATTAGAAGTAAATAAAAGGAAGACAACAAATTTTTTATCCCGCTATTCGCGGACAGTAAGACCCCCACCTCAAAATTCAGCGAAAGTAAAGAAGTTAGGTGGGGGATCAATTGCCTGTAAAAGCCCGATTGGTGAGGGCTGATTAAAGTTTCACTTTATAAGAAAAGCTGTCCTATTTTTTAGTACAGCTCTTTCGTTCTTATAGGAAAATAATGGTGAGTATCCCCACGATGACACAATAAAAAGAGAAATATTTTAAATTTCCTTTCGCCATCAAATGTAAGGAAAAAATGAGAGTTAAACCATATGAATCTATTTCGATTTTTCAATATATAAGTCGCTGTTACGAAGAATAAAAAGTGACCTGCATTTATTTTTTTTTCTTTTTTAGATTGGTATGGGGCAAGGGAAGAATTTGACCGCTTCTATGCATGGCTTGATGCTCTCTTCCGCCCAAAAAGAAAGGTTTTATGATGGTTTTTCAATTTGGATTTATATAATTTGTAGAGGGTTGTCATATGTTGTCAACAGACTGATTTTGTATCAGTAGGGTTCCTACAAGATTTGACAATATTTTTAATGTCGTGTAATCTTTTGTTTCTAATATACGAATTTACATTTTGTAAGATTTGTATGAAAGTAAGTTGTTAAAAGTTAAGTGTGCATTACATTTTATGGTTTGTTTTCATTTTTTTGTCATGAAAAATAAAGTGTATTTAATGAGTTTGTAAACAAACTGTAAAATAAATCATGTATAACTGTATGAGAAGGGAGTCGGATTATGAACTATTTTAAGCGAATCAGTAGTCTAGTATTAGCAGGAATTATTGGTCTTTCTAGTACAGTCGCTGTAAAAGCTGAGTCAAACGACGAGAAACTGGACAACATGCAACAGCAATTGCAGCAGAATAACAATGATATTCAGCAAAAAGAACAAGAGAAGCAAGCTGTTAATAAAGAAATACAAGGTATTGAAAATGAACTACATAATTTAAATAATACAATTACAAAAAACAAAGAGGACCAAGCTGCTATTCAAAGTAAAATCGATGAAACGCATAAACAAATTGAACAGAAAAAGCAAGAGATTATCGTTTTAGAGGATAAAGTACTTGCTCGTAAAGATATTATGAAAAAACGTATGGTTTCTGTTCAAAATARCTCAAATACGAGTTTAGTAGTAGAAGTTGTAGTAGAATCAAAGAATTTTGCTGATTTCTTACAACGTATGAATGCAGTATCTACAATCTTAGATGCAGATAAAGAGATTTTACGTCTGCAAGAACAAGATCTTCGTCAAATTGAAGAAGACAAAAAAGCAATTGACGAAAAGGAAGCGTCTTTAGAAGTAGACAAACAAAAATTAGCAAAAGCACAAGCGGATTTACAAGAAAACTTGAAAAAGCGTCAAGAAAACTTACAAGCTGTGCAAGCAAAATATAATCAAATTGCAAGTCAAATTAATTTAGCTGAACAAGAAAAAGCAAAAATTGAATCAAGTATGAAAGAAGTACAAGAAACAATTGCTCGTGAGCAAGAAGCTGCAAGATTAGCAGCGGAAGCTCAAGCAAAAGCAGAAGCAGAAGCAAAAGCTGCGAAAGAAGCAGAAGCAAAAGCAATAGCAGACGCGGCTAAGCAAGCAGCACCAGCGCCTAAGCAAGCTGAAAGTGGAAAAACAACACCTACTCCTCAGCCAGATCCAAAGCCGGCTAAAGGTGGTCGTGAAATTTATGTATTGGCAACTGCTTATACAGCTGATCCGTCTGAAAATGGAAATAAACCAGGTGAAACTGTAAAATCTAAATTGGGTCATAACTTAACTGCAAACCCAGGAATGAAATTAATTGCTGTAGATGATGCGGTTATTCCATTGGGATCTCGCGTATATGTTGAAGGATACGGTGAAGCAATTGCCGGGGATACTGGCGGAGATATTAAAGGTCATAGAATTGATGTATTAATGCCAGATAAAGCTTCTTCTAGCGCTTGGGGACGCAGAACGGTTAAAGTTACAATTTTAAATTAAAATCAAATCCAACTTTACATCTGGTAAAGTTGGATTTTTTTACGAAATAAATGTTAAGTTGAGTTTACATTTTGTAAAGTTTAGCATACAATAATGGTAAGAGGTGGTAAAATTGACCATTTACAATAGAGTGAAGGAGCTAAGAGCCCGTTTTAACTTTACGCAGAGCGTATTAGCTGAAAAAGTTGGCGTAACAAGGCAAACGATTGCAGCGATTGAAAAGGGTGATTACGTTCCATCATTGTTATTAGCGCTAACGATTTGTGATGTATTTGGTTTGAAGATGGAGGATGTGTTTGTTTTAAATAAGGAGGGAGAAAAAGGTGAATAGAATCATTTCGTCTTATGTGGTGAATGTGTTATTTATCGGATTAGCTAGCTGGGCATTTATTGAACTCTATTATTTTGAGGTGGAATTTGCAAATATCATTCAAACAGAGAAAGTGCCATTTGAAATATCGATGAGCATCACACCGTTTTTATTGTTATTGATTGTAGCTGTTGTATCAACTATTTTTTATAAAGTTCAAAAGAAGAAATATAAGAAATTATCTTTTTGGATGTTTCCTCTTTTATTTCCACAAGATGATGAGCGGGAAGAAATCATTACAGCAAAAGCATGTCGTACGACTTTTATGGCGCTTTGGTATGTTATGCCGACTGCAGCTGCATTGCTTGTTATATATCCGATTGTAACCCCGTATATTCCTGCGTACCCATTATATGTTGTGTTTTTAATCTTCTTTATACAAATGACTGTATTCCATATTTCACTTTATCGAAATAAATTTGCTTGAAGACGTGCCACGTGCACGTCTTTTTTTGTAATAAACATCCTATTTTTTACAAAAAATTAACGTATATCGAAGTGAAGATTTACAAACGTTTTTTATGATAGAAATTGGGCTTATTGAATAAAGGGAGTGGGGAAATGAAAAAGGCGTTCTTATACGGTGGGATCATTGTAAGCGTATTATGGACAGGAAATGATGTGAGGGCAGAAACAATAGACAAGGACGAACAACAGGTTGTGAATAAAATAGAGACGTTACCAAAGGGAAGTATATCTAACCCAGCGTATCGCGGGAAAGTGGAACAGATGGTGACGGACTTTATTGGTAAAAAACATAAGGATACAAAAGTTAATCGAATCGCCTCATTTCAAATGCCAAATGGGAAGGCTGAAATTACAGCATCAACACCTGATGGGAATACACTTGTTGTTACGGAAGCAGATTTAGGACAAATTCAGATTCTATCAATTGCAGATTTAGAGAATATAAAAGTATTAGGAAATGTGAGTTTTAAAGAAATTCATTCAGAAGCAGAAGTAACGAGTGTAACGGTTACACCAGACGGAAAGTACGCATTGGCTGCTTTTCGAACTGGAGATAACTTATATTATGCAAATAAGGGACAAGTGGCGGTAGTGGATTTAGCAGCGCAGAGAGTTGTAAAAACGTATGAAGTAGGTGTAGGACCAGATTCAGTAGCGTTAACAGCAGATGGAAGAACACTTATTATTTGTAATGAAGATGAGGAAAACGATCCAAATGATGAAAATGAAGTGAATATGAAAAAAACCAAACGACCAGGAAGTATTTCTATGATTACATTTCCTGACGGTGATGTCATGCGCGGGGAACATATTGAGCTTCCAATCTATATGAGTAACATTAGTAATGGAGCAATATATAAACATGACCCACAGCCGGAGTATGTAGCGATTAGCCCAAAAGGAGATAAAGCGGCTGTTACATTGCAAGAAAATAATGCGGTAGCAATTGTAAATATCGCAGAAAAACGAATTGAAAATATATTTGGTCTGGGCACGACAACACACAAGGCGGATTTAAAAAAGGATGGTACCGTATCTTTTCAAGATGAGATAACTGCACGATTAGAACCAGATGGTGTGACATGGGATCCGTCTGGGCGATTTCTCATTACTGCTAATGAAGGGGATCTTGGTAAAAATGAATTTAAAGATGGCGTGAAATCAGGAGGGAGAAACATTTCTGTATGGAGTCAGGCTGGATCTCTTGTGTATGATAGTATGAATCTTATTGATGAAAAAGTAGCGGCTGCGGGTTTATATCCTGATAGCAGAAGTGAGAATCGCGGAAGTGAAGTGGAAAATGTAGCGACTGGTATGATAAAAGGAAATCCTATTTTAGCAGTGGCTGCTGAAAGGGCGAATGCTGTATTATTTTTCGATATGACAATTCCAATGTTTCCGGTTTATATTGGACTTGCTCCATCAGCTGGGGCAGCACCGGAAGGAATTCATAAAGTAAACGGTCGAGATTTGTTTGTGAGTGCGGATGAAGTAGATGGAGTGTTAAGTTTTTATCGTATAAGTAAATAAATTTCTTTTCCTTTTCGTCTCATACTTGTACATATAGTCATCTTACTTTATCATCTTATATAGAAGTAAGATTTTGTAAAGGAAAGGGATTATGTATGAATAAGCGAAGAATATATAGTATACTAGCAATTCTTTTATTTGTTGTAGGTGGTGTGTTAATTGGAAAACCATTTTATGATGAATATAAGGCAGGGAATAAGCAAACAGCAAATGCACAGGCTGTTCAGAAAATGGAATACCAAAAACATGAAACAAAATTTGTAGATGCTTCTAAAATTGAGCAACCAAATTTAGCGGAAGTTGCGAATGCATCGTTGGATAAAAAACAAGTAATAGGACGTATGTCTATTCCAAGTATTTCATTAGAACTTCCAGTTTTAAATAGTTCAACTGAGAAAAACTTATTATCAGGTGCGACGACTGTAAGAGAGAAGCAAGAGATGGGAAAAGGGAACTATGCATTAGCAGGACATAACATGTCAAAAAAAGGCGTTCTATTCAGCGATGTATCAAGATTAAAAAAGAACGATAAAATTTATTTATATGATAATGAAAATGAATATGAGTATGCTGTTACTGGTGTATCAGAAGTAACGCCTGATAAATGGGAAGTAGTAGAAGATCACGGGAAAACGGAAGTTACACTTATTACATGTGTATCTGTATCAGATAACTCCAAGCGTTTTGTTGTTACTGGGGAATTTGTAAAAACGAAGAAAATAAAAAGCTGAGGAATTGCTCCCTCAGCTTTTTTTAGTCCATCCATTTTACCAGTTTTTTAGAAAGCAGTAATAAAACACATCCTAAAACAATAGCGACTGCTCCTATAACTGTGAATACTTCTGAATATCCAAGTGAAGTTGTAAAACTAGCGAGTTGGCCACCTAAAATGTTAGCGATCCCTGAACTAGCTAACCAAACGCCCATTAGTAATGAGGCAAGTTTTACTGGTGCAAGGGAACTGACCATTGATAATCCAACAGGTGATAAGAACAATTCACCTAATGTATGGAAAAGATAAGTAAAAACAATAAATAATAGGTTTGCTTGCTCTGTAATGTTGTGTTCATCACTACCTGTTTTTAATGTAGCGATAACAAGAACGATATAACCGATTCCAAGTAAAATCATACCGAGTCCCATTTTTGTTGGGATTTTTAAATCTCCACGTTTTGTTGTAGCAAGCTTAGCCCATAGTGCTGAAATAGCAGGAGCAAGCAAAATGATAAATAGTGGATTGACTGATTGGAACCAAGATGTTGGGATTTCCCATCCAAATACAGAACGATCAACAAACGTGTTTGTATATAACGTTAACGAGCTACCAGCCTGTTCAAAACCAGCCCAAAAGAAGACGACGAAGCAAGTTAGAATAACAATAACTGCTGTATGTTGTTTTTCTTTTTTAGTGAGTGGTGTATTACCAGCTGTTTGTTTCCCTGATGCTGCTTGTAAATCTCTTGTTGGTCTTTTACCGATATCACCAAGGTAGCGATTAGACAATGTTGTAAATAAAATTTGTCCAATAATCATACCGATTGAAGCAGCTAAGAATCCGTAACGGAAGCCGTAATGAACAACGCCATCTACTGTTGTTTTGAATAAATTTTCTGATAAAAACCCGCAAACGAGTGGAGCTAAAAATGAACCGACGTTAATACCCATATAGAAAATGGTAAATGCACTATCACGTTTTGGGTCATTTTCTTCATACAGTTGTCCAACAAGTGTAGAAATATTTGGTTTGAAGAAACCATTACCAATAATAATAAGCGCGAGTCCAAGGTATAGGCCGATTTGGTTTTGCAGGGCAAATAGCGTAAGGTTACCGATTGCCATTGTCACGCCACCTATCGTGATAGCTAAGCGTCTTCCAAGAAATCGGTCAGTTAAGTATCCACCAATCATTGGAGTAAAGTAACATGCTCCAGTGTAAAAACCATAGATAGAAAGTGCCCACCCGGGACTAAATCCAAGACCACCACTTACTAAAGCTGTTGTTAAATATAGTGTTAATAATCCTCGTAATCCATAGTAACTAAATCGTTCCCACATTTCTGTGAAGAAGAGTAAGTATAAACCTGGAGGATGTTTCTTGTTTYTTTGTTGTTYTTTCTCWAGTTGTATCGCTGATTCCATTTAAGTTTCCTCCTGACACAAACGAAAACAAGGTTAATAGTTTTGTATGTTTAATAGTTTACTTTATTAACTATTAGATGTCAATAAAGGTCGATTTTTCAGAAGAAATTGGAAAACAGAGCGGATATAGAATGGGGATTTCTTTTGTGGTAGACTATGGACTATATTTGTTTTAGCGTATAAGTGAAAATTGAAAAACAATGTAAAACCTTTCTTTTTAGATGGAAGAGAGCATCCGACTATGTATAGAAGCGGTTAGGGGCTCAAAAGGAGAAAACGAGTGGAGGTCTGCTTTTGTTTTCAAAGCCGCAACTGATATGTTGGAAAATCAAAATCGAGTTATATACCTCTCTTTTTAAATGGGAGAGAGCATTTGTTCATGGATAGAAGCAGTCAGATCCTTTTTCTGTCTCATGCTAAGTGAAGACAAAGAGAGAGGATGAGTGCGAATCATCTTTTGTTAGGCGTAGCCGCAATTTATATGTTGAACAAACAAAATGTATATAGGGTGAAAAGGATTCCACCTTATTTGAAAGTAAAAAAGGAGAAAGAAATGAAATCATTACAGAAAAAAGAAATTTTACTTATGAGTCTGATGTTATTTTCCATGTTTTTCGGAGCTGGAAATCTTATTTTCCCACCTTTCCTTGGATATGAAGCAGGGGACAATGTGTGGATTTCGTTGTTTGGATTTATCATATCAGCAACTGGACTTCCGATATTAGGTGTAATGGCAATTGCTAAGGCCGGAAGTTTCCAAGGACTAGCAAATCGTGTACATTCCTCTTTTGCAATTATTTTTCCTTGTTTAATTTATTTGTTTATCGGTCCTGGGCTTGGTATACCACGTGCAGGAAGTTTAGCTTTTGAAATGGGACCAGGCCAGTTTCTTCCAGAGGCTAGTGGTATATTCCTACTCGTCTATACAATCATCTTTTTTAGTATTGTATATTGGTTAAGTTTATCGCCATCGAAATTAATAGGGCTGTTTGGAAAGTTGTTAACACCTTTATTATTATGTATGATTTCCCTTATTTTTATAAAGAGTATGATTACACCAGTGGGAGATGTTCAAGTACCTGTAGGGAACTATGGGAAATCTGCGGTGTTTCAAGGTTTTTTAGATGGGTATTTAACGATGGATGCTTTAGCAGCATTAATCTTTGGAATTGTTGTAGCAAATGCTTTGCGTGAAAAAGGAGTACAAGATGAAAAAGGCTTAGCAAAGTATATGAGTATGGCAGGTATCGGTGCTGGTCTATTATTATCTCTTATTTACGTTATTCTCGGATATGTCGGATCAATAAGTGGCTCACTTGGAAAATTTGATAATGGTGCACAAGTATTAGCTCATGTGATGACTACATTATTTGGACAAAGCGGTATGATATTATTAGGAATTATTTTTACAGTTGCTTGTTTGTGTGTATCGATTGGACTTGTTACATCTTGTAGTCAGTTTTTTACAGAAGTATTTCCAAGTGTCTCTTATAAAGTGTGGGCTTTTGTCTTAAGTGTCGTTAGTATGATTCTTGCTAATTTAGGATTAACACAAATTTTAAAAGTATCAGTCCCTATTCTTGGGTTTATTTATCCGATTGCTTTAACACTTATTATTTTAGGAATATGTCATAAGTATATCGGTAAGTATACGTATATATATCCAGTGACTATTGGACTAGTAGCGGTGTTTAGTGGAATAGATATTTTAAATCGTAACGTGCTACTTTCAAAATGGACATCTATATTAGAACACATTCCTTTATATACAGAAGGAGTAGGATGGATTATTCCAGCGATTGTAGGTGGCTGTTTAGGAATGATTGTAAGTGCTTGTATGAATAAAAAGGATTAGAAGAAAAAGGTGTTTTCTATACTGGAAAACGCCTTTTTTGTTTAATCTAATTCACCTATAAACCAGATTTCTTTGTCATTGTAATCAGAATCAGTAAAAATTTCTGTATATCCTTTTACTTGTAATTCGTTAGGTATATGTAAGCCGCATTCTCTTTCAATATCGCGTTCTTGTGGTAATGGAATCCACTGTGGTCCGTCCATGTATCTACCTAGAAAGCCTTCAAAAAATCGTGCTATTCCTTGTTTACTACATACAATTAAGATATTAGAAGCGTGTAAATTAGGGAAAGAGACAACAAAATAAATACGATACTCTTTTTCAGTTGTAGTTTTTATACGGATTAAATGCTCTACTCGATTGATTGCTGTCTGTAAATAAAATTGTTTAATCGCGTTTGATTTACGTTTTGAATGCATATAAGAAGGATTGAAGGGAAGAGGAATAGACCAGCAATCTAAAGCAGAATGTTTGTTAGCATTTGGTAAAGAGCTTGTATGCATAGTCGTATATTGCAAGAAATTCCGGCATGCACGCCGTAGACCACGGGTTTTCTTTTTTGAGCCATTGTCCCCAATCGATTGTTTCAAAGCAACACCTCATAAACAATATTTTGTAGTTAAAAAATAAAAGGTGGAATACTGTTATATTACTATAATAGCAGAAACTGGAGGGAATTAAGGAAAATTCTCTTAAAAAATGAATAAACTAATAGTATGATATAGGTAATTGGTAATTTCACCAATTATAGGTATATTCCTGTTTTAGCAGCAAGATTAGAGGGGGGAGAGAATGAAAGAGGATTTAAACAAAAAAATAGAAGCTCTAGAAACAGCAATTGATACAATACAAGAGGCGCTCTATGAATTAAAGGTACAGCAAAGGGAAATAGAAGGAAAAGTTCAGCAAGAAAGAGAGCTGAACAAACAGGAGCTTATTGAAAAGAAACCAGAAGTCAGCATCCCCGCGCCAAATGTACGGCAAGAAGAAATAGTCGTTAGTCAAGAAAGTGTGGAGGAATCAGAAGTAAAACAAGTAGATATATCTGCGTTTAAGCCTGAACCATTTGACATTATAAAATTTTGTCAAACATGGCTACCACGTATTTTCGTTGCAATTATGCTACTTGGGGTAATTTGGCTATTTAAAGCGGGAGTAGATGCGGGATTACTTACTCCAGCAATTCGTATTATATTTGGCGTAGTATTATCAGTTGGTTTGTACTATGTAGGTGATATGCAAATAAAACAGGAACGTCAAGCATTAGGGTTAGTATTAGCTGGGGGGAGTATTACAGGGATAGTTTTAACGACATTTGCTGCACATTATTTGTATCATTTCTTTCCAGCAAGCATTGCATTTATACTTAATATTATTTGGATTATACTTGGCATTTATCTTGCTAAGCGATATCAATCAGAGTATCTCGCTATATTTGTATCTGTGGGTGCCTTTTTTGTACCGTTCTTATTAAATAGTACAGCACCTAATTCTTACATTTTCTTTGGATATGAAGCAATATTAACGATTAGTTTATTATGGTATGCGTATAAGAACCGTTATCAATATTTATATATGGTGTCTTATTGTGTTTCTGTACTTGTAACATTTGTCTTCTTTGTGATTATGACAGCGTTACTAGGAAATTTAAATGTACAATTAACAGTTGTTTATGGATTCATTCATATTACACTTTTTTGGCATATGTTTAATGATAGAAAATTTATTTATCAGCCTAGAAGTGGGATATTTAGTGCCAATGCAATCTTCTTTATTATGACAATTGTAAAAATTCCAGACTTTACAACATGGGGATTATTGATTAGTACAATTGTGCACGCTGTAATGTTTGTAGCTGAATATACGAAAAATAAAAAATCATTATTTACCGATCTTTTATTTGGATTTGCAATGGGATCGTTTAGTTTAGCAATTTTATATGAGTTCAGCTTAGTAAATGGATCGATTGTCTTAATGTTACAAGGATTCTTAGGTGTTGTTACTTCTGTTAAATTGAAACAAGAAATTAAGTTTTATATAAGCGTTGTCATTTATGCGATTGGTATGCTTCAAACGCTCGTTAGTCCATTTGAAGCATTTATGTCAGCTTCTTTTGTAGCTCACTTCATTTTGCTTGGAACATTTTATTATGGCATGATGAGAGTGAAACCAATGTTACAACGGTTTGGAAAACATGTGTATTCAATTACACTGTACGGCTTTATGGTACTTGTATTTATTACAATTACTAGAATAGGAGAGGTTCTTTCAACAAGCGGAAGTATCATTAGTGTACCTGTCTCTCTTTTATGGATGATATATGCTTTAGTTTCAGTTTGGTTTGGGCGTAATAGAAGAATGAATGAAATACTGTATGCGGGGCTAGTGGTGTTAGTTGTGACAGTGAGTAAGTTATTCTTCTTAGATTTACCAGAAGTATCAATGATGATTCGTGCAGTATTATTCTTACTTATTGGTGGACTAGGAATTGTTATTTCTAGAATGTTTTTCTCAAAAGAAAAAGATGAGTAGTAAAAAAGCAATCCATTTAGGATTGCTTTTTTTATTATTTATTATTAATAGTGACAGCTTCATTATATTTTGTCGTTGTATTTTGACGAAGACGCAAAGTGGCTTGTCCAGTTGTATTTGGTGCGAGTTGTACATTTACTACTTTTTCAGCAAAACCTAGACTGTTTGTTATGAAAGAGAATGTATTACTATATCCAAAGTTAGACGGCCAAGTACCATTTTCATTTTGGATTTTCGCAACTTGTGATCCTCCAGTTGTAAAAATTCCTAGAGAATAATTACTATATGTTGTATTTGGTAATAAGTTATTTAATTGAATTTTCACTTGGAATACTTCATTGTTTGGCAGGATACTAGGATGCGTAACTACGTAATTATTTACAGGTGTAGTTACTGTACTGCTGTATCCATATGAACCTGGCTTAAATGTATTTGTATTGAACCATTTATATCCTTGATTTGGGGCGCTCCAAGGTTCTGGTTGTGGCTCAGTTGATAAATTAGGTTGCTCAAATGTTTGTAAAGGTGTTGGGTTATCAAGTTGTAAGCCATTTACTTGATCTAAACTTGTATAGGTTTCTTGTTTAGATAACCAATTAACAATATTCTCCAATAAGATAGCGTCATTTTCTTCTTTATACCCATCATATGTTTTTTTTGCTTGTCCTGTATCTTCACGAACATATTTTGGTGAGGCATCCTCAACAGGAGAAGAATCGCCGATAAATGCTGTTTTTCCAAGGCCAACCTTAGCAATAGCAGCATAAGGACCTTCTGCAATACCGCCACCATTATAAACACCACTATCAACAGCGTTATTCCATTTTGATGGGTTTTCTGGAAGGTACACGATTCCTTTTGCTAATTTAGGGTTTGTAATGGCAAGTGTAGAACCAGCATGCATAGCTACTGATGAAACACCTTTCGTAATACCAAAGGATTGTTCAGGTGATACAATATTTTTGGCAGAAACATCTCCAAGCGCATTATAGCGAAAGCGAATACCAAAGTTTTGAGATAACCAATCGGAGCTTTCTACTCCTTGCATTACTGGTGAGTTTGCTTCTTCATTAGGCATACCTTTTGCAGGGTTGTCCCATGCACCACGTCTGTATCCATTAAATACCTCTGAAGAATCCCAGCGATTCTTATTTCGGTCTGCATTATAATGATCTGCGATAAAGAAAATACTACCACCATTTTTAACATACTGTAACATAGCATCTTGTTCAGATTTTTTATAAGGAATATTTGCTTCAGGAACGATAAACACATTATAATCTTTTAAATTTTCATATGTAATAGGTGTAGATTGGCGAAGCTCTTTTACAAAATATCCATTTTTTGCAATGCCATTTCCAAAATCGGAAAAACCACCATCAATGACCCAATCAGCTGTACCTGCTGTTTGCCCATGTGTATTATCAAATAATACTTTCTTCCCATTGTTTTGATTTACAACTTTTGCAGCAATTTCAGGTGCTGGATCTGTAGAACTTTCGGCGAAAGCAGGTGGAATATAAGTGCTTCCGATACTGAGTGTAATTGCTGTTGCTAAAGAAAGTTTAAGCCATTTTTTGTTCTTCATAGAAGAATCCCCCTAATAATAAATATATGTCCCTTAATAATGTAATGGATTTTTTTATGAAAATAAAGATGGAAAATGTAAAATATACAAAAAATTTGTAAAAATAACATGAATTTTGTTGATAAATATTTGTGTGAAAAATAAGAAACCCCCTTCCTCGCTATCGGGAAGGGGGTTTCTTATTTAACTAATTTTTGAATTTGCTACAGCATCTATCTTATGAAATCCTTTTAAGTAATATACAACTACCAATGCAATTAACCAAATTGGACCAACAATTAATGCGATTCGTGTATCTTCTGAATAAGCCATGATTCCTAATACTAATGTAAGGAAACCGAGTGAAAAATAAGAACTTAATGGATACAAAGGCATTTTATACGTTAAATTTTGCTTAGTTTGTGCTGGTAATCCTTTTCGGAAGCGGATTTGGGTAACTAATATGATCCCCCATGTCCAAATTGCGCCGAACGTTGAAATACTAGTAAGCCATGTAAATACTTTTGCAGGAACAAGATAGTTTAAAATAACACCAGCTAGTAGGACGAAAGAAGTTGCTAAAATTCCTTTACTTGGAATCCCATTTTTATTCAAACGGCCGAACTTTTCAGGTGCCTTTTTTTGTTGCGCCAATGTAAATAACATACGTCCCGTACTAAATAGACCACCGTTACAAGAAGAAAGAGCCGCTGTTAAGACGACAAAGTTAATAATTCCTGCTGCTTTTGCTATACCAATTTGTTGGAATGTTAATACAAATGGACTTCCTTTATCGCCAAGTTCATTCCATGGATAAATTGCCATCATAACAAATAAGGCTCCAACGTAGAACAGTAAAATACGCCAAAATACGTTATCAATTGCTTTTGCGAGTGTTTTCTTTGGATTTTGTGCTTCACCAGCTGTGACACCGATGAGCTCGACTCCTAGATAAGCGAATAAAACCATTTGTAAGGAAAGAAGTAACCCAGAAAAACCATTTGGAAACCATCCGCCGTGTGACCAAAGATTTGAAATACCAGTGGCGATACCATCATTTCCAAATCCAAATAAAATAATGCCTGTCCCAATTACAATCATACAGATAATTGTGACAATTTTAATTAAAGCAAACCAAAATTCAAGTTCCCCGAATACTTTTACAGATAAAAAGTTAAATGCACTCATTAATACGAGAGCCATTAATGCCCAAATCCAGCGCGGGATATCTGGGAACCAAAACTCCATATAAATACCAGCGGCAGTGATTTCTGCCATACAAGTAACAACCCATAAAAACCAGTAGTTCCAACCAGTGATATAACCTGCTAACGGTCCTAAATAATCATGTGCATATTTGCTAAAAGAACCAGCAACAGGCTGTTCAATTGCCATTTCCCCAAGAGCGCGCATAATGAAGAAGATAACGAGTCCAGCAATCATATAGGCTAACAGAATAGAAGGGCCAGCTAATTTAATAGCGGAAGCAGATCCTAAAAATAGTCCTACGCCAATAGCGGATCCAAGAGACATCAACGTGATGTGTCGTTGTTTTAGACCGCGGTTTAAATTTCCTGATTTGTTTGTGTGCTGCATAAAAAGCCTCCTTATAGGATGAAAAAGTTTGAATGCGTTTGCATAAAAGTGAAACTATTTTAAATTATAAAACATTTCTTTCTGTTATGCTACAAAAATTGTCGGTGTATGCTGTACTATATCTATATTTGTCAGACCTAAACTTAAAATTCAAACTATTATTGAATACATTGACTCTTCTTTTTATTGATTGGTAAGATTAAGTATTACATTTTCTCGTATAATAATAAGAATGTGTGATAATAATTCATTGTGTAGGAAGGGTACTTAAGCATGTTTCAATTACAAAAGTATAACACTTCTGTGAAGCAAGAGATTTTAGCTGGCATCACAACGTTTTTTACATTTGCGTACATTCTTGTCATCAATCCGAAAATATTATCTGATGCAGGTGTACCTTTTGATCAAGCATTTACGGCAACCATTATTGCGACAGTTGTCGGAACATTATGTATGGCGTTTTTTGCAAATTATCCAATCGTCATTGCTCCAGCCATGGGGATGAATGCATACTTTGCTTATTCTGTTGTACAAAAAGCAGAAGGCATTACATATGTTATTGCGTTTTCAGCAGTATTTGTAACAGGTATTATTTTTCTTTTACTATCTTTCACATCATTTCGTCAAAAGCTTATTGTAGCAATTCCAGATAGTTTAAAACAGGCTATTGCAGGTGGAATTGGGTTATTTATTGCTTTCATTGGTCTTCGTTTATCTGGGATTATCGTTGATCATCCATCTAATTTAGTTACAATTGGAGATTTTCATTCACCAGCTGTTATTTTAACACTAATTGGTTTAGTGTTAGCAGCAGTGTTAATGGCATTACGTGTGAGTGGTGCACTATTTATTAGTATGATTGTGACGGGCATCATTGCCTTTTTTACAGGTCAACTTAAGTTTGAGGATAAAATTGCAGCTATCCCTCACTTACCAAAGGGGATCATTGTTTCAAATCCGATGACTGCGTTATCTGATGTGATTGAATATGGATTATACGGAGTTGTGTTTTCATTTTTACTTGTACTGTTATTTGATACAACCGGTGCCTTGCTTGGTTTAATTAAACAAGCTGGTTTAAGTACAGATAACACTGAAAAACGTTTCGGTAAAGCATTTATTGCTGATGCAATCGGTGGTACAACGGGAGCAGTATTTGGGACAAGTCCGACAGCAGCAACGATTGAATCATCAGCGGGAATTGCAGCAGGTGGTAAAACAGGATTAACAGGTATTGTAGTAATCTGCTTAACGATAGTTACTGCATTTTTCAGTCCTGTTATTGCCTCTTTATCAAGTGTAGCAGCAATTACTGCTCCATCATTAATCATTGTAGGAAGTCTAATGGCACAAAGTATTCGCGATATTAACTGGAATGAAATTGAAGATGCATTACCGGCGTTTTTAATTTTCGTAGGGATTCCATTAACATCTAGTATTGCGAATGGAATTGCACTTGGATTTTTAATCTATCCTATCTTAAAGATTGTGAAAGGGAAAGGGATGGAAGTTCATCCGCTTCTTTATTTCTTTGCGATTTTGTTTGGATGTCATTTATTTTTATAATGAGATAGAAAAAGGTACTCCTCATATAATCTGTACCCTTTGTAAAGGACATTTTTAAAAAAAGTTATGCAACATCAAGAAGATGATTTCTGTATTCAACAGGAGTCATCTTTTTTAAATTCCATTGATATCTATAATGATTGTAATACGTCATGTAGTTCTTAATTTCATTTTT
>NZ_JBFTMC010000052.1:0-27439 GCF_056396765.1 Bacillus sp. 05T22 | reverse complement strand
TTCTTTTGCTGTTCAGAAGGGAGGATTGCTTCTAATTTTTCTTTAGCAGATTTTGCATGTATAGAAAAAGCTGAGTCGAGATTTTGTTCGACATAATCACTTCCTAATAGAAGAGTTACTGCCTCTTCTGGTTTGAATTGAATGGGCGGCAAGAAATAACCATCCATTAAAGAATAACCTTGTCCAGGCATTGAAAAGATTGGGACACCTGATTCACTGAGTGCTTGCATGTCTCTATATATTGTTCTTTTACACGTCTCAAATTTTCCCGCTAAACTTTGAGCTGTAACAATTTGTTTTCTCTGTAACTCAATGAGAATAGAGAGTAAACGATCYGTYCGATTCATGAAATATCATCCTTCATATGTAATAAATATYCTTATTGTGATGTTCTAAATAGGAGTCAAATCTTCCTGCAAATAACAGACTTTTYCCTATGTATAATATTAATATAGTAAAATCATRMGACCCTATATTGCAGTTTCCAATAATATACTATATAATCTACTTAAGAAAACGTTTTCATACAAAGGGGGAGAATTTCGTGTCAACGATCGAGGACGTGGCGAAATTAGCGGGGTTATCAAGAACAACGGTTTCTCGGGTGATTAACAACCATCCGTATGTATCAGATGAGAAGAAAAAGAGAGTTCAATTGGCGATGAAGCATTTAGGATTCGTTCCTAATTCTGCAGCAAGAAGACTTCGTAAACAGAAAACAGAAACAATTGCAGTTCTTGTTCCAAGGATTACAAATCCTTTTTTCAGTAGATTTATTGAAGCAATTGAAATTGCTGCTTCTGAACATAAATATAAACTGATTATTTGCCAAACAAGATACTTACCAGAAAAAGAGATGGAATACTTACAACTGTTATCAACAAAACAAGTTGATGGTATTATCTTATGTTCACTTGAGAATCCATGGGAGAACGTGGAGCCATATTTACAACACGGTCCAATCGTGTTATGTAATGAATACATTGAAGAAGCAAATATTCCAACGGTTAAATTTGATCATGCACAAGGGGCATACATAGCTGCGAAACATGTGCTAGAACAAGATTATCGCAACCTTATTTTTTGCCGTGGAAATGAAACAAAAGTAGTGAGCCAACAGCGAAAAATGGGCTTTTTACGTGCAATCACTGAAAAGAGCAAAGAAGTAGAAGCGATTGATTTTCTTGAAAACGCTTTCTCTTGGGAAGATGGAAAAAGAATATTCCATGAAGTATTAAAGGACAAAAAAAATCCTACCGCTATTTTGGCAGGAGGCGATGAAGTCGCAGCTGGAATTATCGCAGAAGCGAAACGCCATGGCTGGAGTATTCCTGATGATTTAGCTGTAGTTGGCTTTGATAATCAAATTTTATCACAGATTACAGAGCCGGGTATTACAACGATTGAACAGCCAATTGATGAAATGGCTCATAAAGTTGTTGATTTAATGATGGATAAAATCCATACGAAAAATTATCGCAAAAAAGAATTGTATGAGTTTGAACTGGAGCTCTTGGTGAAAGGTTCAACGATGAAAAATACGATGTTACTAGCCTAGTAGACAATGTCTGCTAGGTTTTTCTTATGTTTACAAACTATTATTCTTCGTGAACGCAATCGTCACATTTATTATGATATGCTTCGTGTTGCTCATCAATTTCCTTCCCGCAGTGCGCACACGTTTTTGTTGGTAAATTTCTGAAAAATTCCATAGGTTGATCGATCATGTAAATCCCTCCATTTCCATTTCTTAGTATCATTGTATTAGTACAAAAATGAAATGTCAACAACTGTTTTATAACAAAGTGAAAAATAATGAAAAAGTTTAGGAAATGGATTATAGTTAACAATGTAGAGTGTAAGTAAAAATCTTTCTCATTAGAGGAAGAATACTGCATTTCTAGTGGTTTAGAAAGGATGGATACATATGAAAATGACTGTTGTTGGCTTTTGGGGCGGCTTTCCAGAAGTGGGAGAAGCAACGTCGGGGTATTTGTTTGAACACGATGGTTTTCGTTTACTTGTTGACTGTGGTAGTGGTGTACTAGCACAGATTCAAAAATATATAACACCATCTGATATAGATGCGGTTCTGTTATCACATTATCATCACGATCATGTTGCGGATATTGGGGTATTGCAATATGCAAGATTAATTACAAGCATGGCAAAAGGGCAATTACCAGAACTACCGATTTATGGACATGGATTTGATGTGCAAGGATTCTCTTCCTTAACACATGCACCACACACGAAAGGGCTTGTGTACAATCCGGAAGAAACATTACAGATTGGACCGTTCTCTATTTCATTTTTAAAGACGGTGCATCCTGTTATATGCTATGCGATGCGTATTACGGTGGGAGATGAAGTCATCGTATATAGTGCTGATTCTAGCTACATTCCTGAATTTATTCCATTTACAAAAGATGCAGATTTATTTATTTGTGAGTGCAATATGTATGCACATCAGGAAGCTGCAAAAGCAGGGCATATGAATAGTACAGAAGTAGCGGATATTGCAAAGAATGCAAATGTAAAGGAATTACTGTTAACGCATCTGCCGCACACAGGAAACACATCTGATTTAGTAGAAGAAGCAAAACAAATTTTTGACGGCCGCATTACGCTTGCGCATAGCGGTTATGTTTGGAATTCATGAGGTGAGATATGATGTTATTTATTGATAATAAAGGAATTACAGATCCAACAATTAACTTAGCGATTGAAGAATACTGCGTGAAAAATTTAGATATTAACGAAACATACCTTTTGTTCTACATTAACGAACCTTCTATTATCATTGGAAAAAACCAAAACACAGTAGAAGAAATTAATGCTGATTATGTAAAAGAAAAAGGTATTCATGTCGTAAGACGCTTGTCTGGCGGAGGCGCTGTATATCATGATTTAGGGAACTTAAACTTCAGCTTTATTACGAAAGATGATGGGGATAGTTTTCATAACTTTAAAAAGTTCACAGAGCCTGTTACGAAAGCGCTTGGAAAATTAGGTGTAAATGCAGAGCTTAGCGGTCGAAATGACATTTTAGCTGAAGGTAGAAAAATTTCAGGTAATGCGCAGTTTTCAACGAAAGGTCGTATGTTTAGTCACGGTACATTACTATTTGATTCTGAAATCGATCACGTTGTATCTGCACTCAAAGTAAAAATGGATAAGATTCAATCAAAAGGGATTAAATCAATTCGTAGCCGCGTAGCGAACATTACGGAATTTTTAAATGAAAAAATGACAACGGAAGAATTTAAACAGCTTCTTCTAGCGACGATTTTTGAAGGCGAAACAGAAATTCCAACGTATGAATTAACAGAAGAAGATTGGAAAGAAATCTACAAAATTTCTGAAGAGCGCTACCGTAATTGGGATTGGAACTACGGAAAGTCTCCTAAGTTCAACTTACAACATTCACACCGTTTCCCAGTTGGACAAGTTGATGTTCGCCTAGAGGTAACAAAAGGAACAGTGACAGAATGTAAAGTATACGGTGATTTCTTTGGCGTGGAAGATGTTCATGATATTGAAGAGTGTTTAACAGGAGTACAGTTTGATAAAGAAGCTTTTGCCGCGGCTTTAGAAGATGTAGATGTAAAACGCTACTTTGGTAATATAACAAAAGACGATTTCTTAGCGTTATTCTTTTAACTCGTAAAAACAGTCATATTGTCCGTATGACTGTTTTTTATTTTGTTGCAAAAAAGCGCATAAAAACAAGAAATAGAGTCTCTAATTAAAAAATGAATGAATGCTCATTTATATGCAGTTAATTAAATGTTACTTGCTGTTTTAATTTTCTTTTAATATAATGTATTTAGAATTTTTAAATTTTCTAAATTTTATAAAGGTGGGGTTTGTGTGAATCTCGTTCAATCTTTAGCTGAAACAGCAAAACAGAAAGGAGAGAAACCGGCGTATATATTTATGGATCAGTCGGTCTCGTATGACCAATTAAACAAAATGGTCACAAGGTTTTCTGGTAATTTAGCAAAAATGGGCATTGGGAAAGGGGACAATGTCGCATTAATTGTTGGTAATTCACCACATTTTTTAGTTGGTTTATATGGGACGATGAAAGCTGGAGCAACTGTCATTCCAATTAATCCAATTTATACAGCAGACGAAATGCATTATATTTTACAAAATGGAGATGTAAAAACAATCATCACACTCGACGTTCTTCTACCTGTTATACAATCTCTTACAACAAGACTTCCTTCWCTTGAACATATCATCATATGTGAAACCTCAKCAGATTTTAATCATACAGAAACTGAAAAAATGAAAACGTTTACTAGTCTTATAGGAACCGGTGATCTATCTTATGAAGGTCCTGAGCTAACTGAAGAAGACGTAGCTGTTATTTTGTATACGTCAGGAACAACTGGAAAGCCAAAAGGCGCTATGCTTACACATAAAAATTTATATAGTAATGCTAGCGATGTAGCATCGTATTTACAATATACTGCGGATGATCGCGTTGTTGCTGCGCTTCCAATGTTTCATGTGTTTTGTTTAACAGTTGCAGTGAATGCCCCAATTGTTAACGGTGCAACGATTTTAATGTTACCAAAGTTTAGTCCGAAAGAAGTATTTCGTATTTGTCGTACGTATGAACCGACAATATTTGCCGGTGTACCGACAATGTACAATTATTTATATTTATATGAGGAAGCAAGCGCAGACGATGTTCAGACACTTCGTCTATGTATTTCTGGCGGGGCTTCTATGCCTGTTGCTCTCCTGAAAAACTTTGAAAATCGCTTTAATGTTATTGTTTCAGAGGGATATGGATTATCAGAGGCTTCACCAGTTACTTGCTTTAATCCATTAGATCGTCCGCGTAAACCAGGTTCGATTGGAACAAATATTTGGCATGTGGAAAATAAAATTGTGAATGAGCTTGGGGAAGAAGTTTCTGTAGGCGAAGTAGGTGAATTAATTGTTCGTGGTCCAAACGTGATGAAAGGATATTATAATGCACCAGAAGACACAGCGGCAGTGCTTCGTGATGGATGGTTGTATACAGGAGACTTAGCAAGAATGGATGATGAAGGTTACTTTTATATTGTTGATCGTAAAAAAGATATTGTCCTTGTAGGTGGTTATAACGTATATCCTCGTGAAGTAGAAGAAGTATTATACCAACATGAGGAGGTTGCGGAAGTGGTTGCGATTGGTGTTCCAGATGAAAATTTAGGAGAAGCAGTGCGCGCCTATGTTGTTCTGAAGAATGGTGTGGTAACAGAAGAAGAGTTAACGCATTACTGTTCTTTACATCTTGCAAAATATAAGGTGCCAAAGAGTATCGAGTTTTTGAAGGAGTTGCCGAAGAATACGACTGGTAAACTACTTAGAAGAGCGTTAAGGGAAAAGGCAGTGCAAGCATAAAACATGGATAACTGTTAGGGAAAATAAAACGAACCGTCCGTAAATAAGGATGGTTCGTTTTATTTTTATAATAGAATTCTATATTTATAATTTTATTTTACCATCAATGACAGTTAGGAATCTGTTATTCCAAATAGATTGATGATGATTAATAATATCACCCGCATCTAAAATAGCACCATCTATTGTACTATGTGTTTCTTTGAAAAGTAGATTTTTTTGATACCCTAAACTAAAGGCAGCTTTAATAGTCGTGTCGAGACAAAACTCAGTCTGTGCTCCTGCGAAAATAAGTTGTTCTATTTCATTGGTCTTTAAGTAATCTAAGAGTTCAGTTTGATAGAATGAATCCCATTTTGATTTTTGGATAATTTTATCGGTAGGGGATAGGAATAAATTTTTATGAAGTTTCCAGTCATCTTTTCCTTCAAAAAGTTCGTCTTGTTCGTTTTGACTCGTATGTTGAATAAAGATAACTTGTATATTTTTTTCATGAGCTTGCTTAATTAGTTCGTTTATATTTGTAACTAATTGCTCATTATTAAATAAATAGTTTTGGGGATAATTAAAGAAAATTTCTTGCATGTCAATGATTACTAGAGCCTGTTTCATCAAGTAGCACTTCCTTTAGTTTCTTTTTAAATATAGCAGAAGGTAATAAAACCTTGCAATAAAAGAAAATGTCCCTGCTCAACAAAACGTATCCTAAAATGAGCAAACTTTTTTGGGTAGTAAGCACTACAA
This sequence comes from Bacillus sp. 05T22, assembly GCF_056396765.1. Taxonomy (NCBI): domain Bacteria; kingdom Bacillati; phylum Bacillota; class Bacilli; order Caryophanales; family Bacillaceae; genus Bacillus; species Bacillus sp. 05T22. The sequence goes on along the minus strand of NZ_JBFTMC010000052.1, from coordinate 21,289 downwards.
CATTCAGCAAAAGCAAAGAGGTTAGGGGGAGATGAAGAAAACCCCGCTGATTAAAGTTTCATTTTATGAAATGATAGGGAATTGTTAGCAGTTTATGATACGTAATATTTATAGTTTGAATAGCTGCCGAGTTATAATAGAAGAAATAGAAAAGGAGGCACGCTGTGAAAATTCGTCGATATTTTAATATAGTTACTATTTTGATTCTATATACATTACTGATGTTCTACATCGGATGGAATGGATGGGTTTGGCTTCAAACAAGTTTTGGTTGGCAATCTTGGGGATATTATGCTTTGTTAGTTGCATTATTCTCATATGCGTATGTAATCGTCCAGGTTTTCAAATTCCTTCCGTTCTTAAGGACAATTGGTTCCTATTGGTTTGCGGTAATGCAATATGCACTTATTTTGCTGCCGCTAGCTGATATAGCAGTATTTATCTTACAACTGGTAGCGGTGCCGAGAGATACAGCTATTATTTGGACAGGAATTGTTACCCTTATTATGTTTCTTTTCATATTTGGTTATGGAACATTCAATGCTTATAGTCCAGTTGTTCGAAAGTATGAAATTCACATACCAAAAGAAGCGAAAGGGCGGAAAGCACTTCGCATTGCGATGGCTTCCGATATGCATTTCGGCAAGTTATCAGGTGTCTCACATTTAAAAAGATTAGTCCACCGTGTAAATGAAATGGAGCCGGACATCATTTTACTACCTGGTGATATCATTGACGATCATCCAGGAGAATTTATAAAAAAGAACATGGGACAAGTTATGAAACAAATGCAGGCGCCTCTTGGTGTGTATGGAGTACTCGGAAATCATGAATATTACGGCGGGGCAATTCCAGAGTTTCTGCAAGAGATGAAGAAAATTGATATTCATATCATGTTAGATGAAGTAATCAAAATTGAAGATAGTTTTTATCTCGTTGGAAGAAGAGATAAAACGGAGCGAGATCGTCAAAGTTTCGAAGAGTTAATGAGCACAGTAGATAAATCACTTCCCGTTATAGCGATGGATCATCAGCCGTTTGCATTAAAGCAGGCGGAGGAGTCAGGTGTTGATTTATTACTATCCGGTCACACGCATAGAGGACAAATGGCACCAAATCATCTTATTACGAGAAGAATGTATGAACTAGATTGGGGATATGTGCAAAAGGGTGTATTTCATGCGATTGTGTCTTCTGGATTCGGTTTTTGGGGACCGCCGCTAAGACTTGGTAGCCGGTCGGAAGTTATTCAGATTGAGGTTACGTTTGGGTGAGGAAAAATGAAAACAACCATTCAACTTCGAATGGTTGTTTTCACTTTAGTGACGAGAACCACTTGGACGCTCAAGCCAATTCCAAAACTCAATATCTCCAAGAGTAGCGTCGCGAACATGAGGAGAATTTTGTAACTTTACTAATTCTTTCGATGGGCCAGTAATGACAATACCGTACACTTTCACACCATGTTTTTTCACTAATCTTTCCCCCTTTACTTATAACAACGAATGTAATATGAAAAAGTTACAAATTTCTGCAAAATAAAAGCAAAAAACGTCAAGAAAAGAATTGTCTTCTCTTTTATGATAATACATAAGGCGGGTGAACAGAGATGGAAAGCTATGAAACACAAATTCAAAAAGCAATTAATTATATTGAAGAAGATGTAATGGAGAAGCAAACATTAAGTAATTTGGCTCGTATTGCAGGGTTCTCGGAGTATCATTTTCATCGCGTATTCCAAGCACTAGTAGGCGATACTGTCATGGAGTATGTTCGTAAGAGGAGGCTAGCCAGGGCAGCTTATCGGCTTTCTCATACGGAAGAAAAAATTCTTGATATCGCATTAGAACATGGCTTTCAATCTCATGAAACGTTCATTCGAGCCTTTAAAAAGTTGTTTCAGATGACGCCAAGTAGCTACCGAAGGCAAGGAATTAAGACACCGATGTATTATAAAGCAAATGTGAAGCAGCGGAAGTTCAATCCATATTTAGGGGGAATACAAATGGAATTTCGTATTGAAAAAAAACCAGCTTTTTTTGTAGCTGGATATGAGATGAAGACGTCTAGTAAAGAAGGGAAAAACCTTAAAGATATTCCGGCATTTTGGGACCGTTATTTACAAAACAATCTTGCGAGTAACATTACAAACCGTAAACATACAGATCAATATGTAGAGCTTGGAATGTGCACGGATTTTCATTTGGAAACAGGGGAGTTCACGTATATTATTGGAATGGAAGTTACAAGTTTTGATGGGGTATCAAATGAATTAGCGCAGCGCACGTTCCCAGAAGCAACATATGCCGTATTTACAACACCAAAAGTACCGCACAAAGACATGGTATCGTCCATCCAGCAAACATGGAATAGCATTTTCTCAGAATGGTTCCCGCATTCAGGGTATGAACATGCGGGCGTTACAGAGTTCGAGCTGTATGATGAGCGTTGTCATGAAGATAAGAGTGAATTTGCTCAAGTTGAGATTTGGTTGCCAGTGCAGAAGAAACAACAATAAGAAGAGGAGAAAGTTTCCTAGATTCTAGGAAACTTTTTTGTATGAGATTTCAGATGAATCGTATTATATAAATGAAACAGAAAATTACATAGCAATAATTTTAACGCCTGGTATGTAATATATATATTGAATAATGTAATATACATGTTACAATAGGGTTGAGGAGGGATAATATAGTTGAGAAATAAAGTAAAGATATCTCGTGTTCAAGTAGACTTAACACAACAACAATTGGCACAGAAAGTAGGTATCACTCGGCAGACCATTAGCTTGATTGAAAAAGGCGCATATAACCCTACGCTAAAATTGTGCTTGGAGATTTGTTATGCAGTGAATAAGACGTTGGATGAAATATTTTGGATTGGCCAGGAGGAGCAGATACATGAAGAAGATTAAAGATGAACGATTACAAATGCAAAATTTGAAAAACATTCGGATCGCCTTTATTGTTCAAACGATAGGGATATTTGCAATTTTACTTTATGAGGCGATAACAGAAGGGGTTATGGAGGCTGCAGATAATCCATTATGGTTAGTATTTATGCTTACTGTGGCTGTTCTAAGTTGGCTGAATCTCAAAATTTCTGTTGATGTGTATGATAATGCAAACGAACAGAAAAAGCCGCGTCCTTATTACCGAATTGTAATCCTTTCTGCATTGGTTGGCGCTGTTCTTGCATTTCTGGCAAAATTCGGTCCAGATCATAGTAATAACAGTCAAGCCTTACTCGTAGGAAGTGTCGTTTTTGTTTGCTTTCTCATCCCTTTTTCTTTTGTTCACTATTTACAAAAAAAACGATTAGAGGATGATGACGTATAATGTTACATTCTTCTATAGAAACGAAATCATCATCTCCCTTCTAATTTTCGGAAGGAACAACTATATTTCGGCTTACCTATGGCTTATTAAATGGATTCAGGATGTAAGCCTCCAAAGAACATTCACATAAATAAATCGGTGAAACGATTATTTACAATATTATTTTTGAATTGTTACGATGATAACGTCGTTGTAGAAAATAATCAGGTGTAATAGTGGATTTGAGTCAACATTTTGGACACAAAAAAGTTAAATCTAAGCTGCTTTTTTAGCCAGATCTTCTATTATTTGAGGGGGATTATAACCAATGCTACTATGGATTCGCTTGCGGTTATAAAATCCCTCAATATATTGAAATAGTGCTAGATTTGCCTGTTCAAATCTGACATATTGTGTACGATATACTTCTTTTTTCTTTAAAAAGGCGTGTTTGTATGCCTATTTCTGTATCATGTATTTATGGTAAGACCCTCTTTTATCATTAGGTGAGAAAGGGAATACCATATTAATGGCTGTTCCTTTTCCAATTTCACTTTCAATGGAAATCGTACCGTTATGTGCAAGAACAAGTTGTTTTGTAATCGCTAAGCCAAGACCTGTTCCTGCGTTGTTTTCTTCAGTATTTGTACCGCGGTAATATCGTTCAAATAAAAGCTCTTTCGTTTGCTCATCCATTCCTTTTCCATTATCAGAAATAGAAAGTGTAAAAGATTGTTTATTCTGTCCGATTTTTACAATAACATTTGTTGTTTCATTATTATGCTTTACTGCATTTGTTAATAAATTCTCAATGATACGTTGGAACCATTTTTCTTCAATAGAGTAATGAATTGCATTGGAACTAGGAACAAATTCTATGTTTTGATTTTGAAGTGTCGGGTTATTAATAAATTGTAACAAGACTTTTTGGACAAATTGATTAATCTCAACTTTAACGTGCTGAGAGGGAATTGCGTTGTTTTTTAATTGGTAAGTTAAGCTTAGATCATCAATTAATGTTGTCATATATTGAGATTTTTCGCGTATAATACGACCGAATTGTTGAATGTCGTTATCATCCCAGTTATATTGTTTCGATTCTAGTAATAGAGAGTACCCATAAATGGAACTGAGTGGTGTTTTTAAATCATGAGTGAGGCCAGTAATCCATTCCTCACGTGTTTGTTGAATAACTTGTCGTATGGACTCATTTTTTTTAAGTGTAATAGAAAGGTGCTCTAGAGCATTTGTTACATCTTTAAACAGTCTGAATGACCATTTTTCTTTACCTGAGCGCCGGAAGCGAACTGTTCTTCCTTTTTTACTTACCGGTTCTTCATATTTTCCACTAGCTATATTTTTGAGCCAACGCATTGTGTGTAATAATGGTTTACCAAATTTTCTTCCGTACCAAATAGAAAGAATAACTAAGTAGACAAAAGCGATTAGAATAATAACTCCAAATCCTATGAATATTTTTTTTGTTAATAAATCTTCATTCATATCAGATGGATAGTAATGATCATTTTTTACTGTTATGGTAAATAAGGTTTGGTCCTCTGGATTATATAAACTCGAGATATTTTCTTTGTGATTCCAAGGCTCTTTTTCAGAAAGTACAGCTTGAATGGCTGAAAAGGAGTTTCTTTTTGTTTTCGGATAAGCAAAAATCTCTTCTCCTTGTGCGTTAAATATTTGCAGCGTAGCACCTTCTGCGGTAAACTGTTTCTTTTCTTTTTCTGTTAAAGAAAATTCAGCTGATAATGGTGAACTGTGTTTTTCTTTTAACTCTTGCAGTAAAGTATTACTTTTTAGCTTCCCGCCATAAATCACAATTGCTTCCTTCTCTTTAACTTCAATGTCCCAATATGTAAATTTGTAAGGGCTTTGTATATGATGCTGCAAATAAGCAACTAATGTTGTTTTTGTATAAGAACCAGGAACATCTTCAGGAGTATTGAAGTCATAGAGTACCTTTCCATTTTTATCGACAATTTGAAGCCAATCATTTTTCTCCTCAATCATTTCTTTTACCTCAGAACTTAATGTAATACGTCCGTTTTCTGAAGAAACATGCTGAGACACAGTAAAGTTATCAAACTCTGGAACATTTGGTTCATAAAGGGTCGTACTAAAAAGATGCCCCAGGTAGACGAAAGCGACGATGACTGCAATGAGTAGAGTAAACAAGACGAAAATGTGCTGGATAATAAATTGAATAATAAGCCTTCTACTTAAGTTCATCGTCGTTACCTACTTTGCGATGAACTTATAACCAAGTCCGCGAACAGTTTTGATGTACTGTGGGTTACTTGGATCAAGTTCAATTTTTTCACGTAGTTTTCGAATATGAACCATAACTGTGTTGTCATCGCCATTATAAGCAGGAGCCCCCCATACTTTTTCGTATATTTCTTCTTTTGAAAATACGTAATTAGGATGTTCACAGAAAAAGAGTAGTAGTTGAAAGAGCTGAGCTGAACATTCAACAACGTTTCCATCTACTTGCAATTCAGCTGCATGTTTATCGACCTGAAATCTCCCAAATGAAATAAAGTGTGTCTCTTTCATAGGTTGTGTAGTTTGTTTCATATGTCTTCGAAGTTGAGCTTTTATACGAGCGACGACCWCAAGCGGATTGAATGGTTTTGTAATATAGTCGTCTGCCCCGTATAAGAAGCCAGATACTTTATCTAAATCAGATGATTTTGCTGTTAGGAAGAAAATTGGACAATCTGTTTTTTGACGAATGATTGGACAAATGTCAAAACCAGATTGTCCTGGAAGCATGATGTCTAGAATCATTAAATCATAACGATTTTGTTCTACGAATAGTAAAGCTTCTTCTGCGGATGTAGCAGTTGTAATATGAGAAAATCCTTCTTTTTGTAGAATAGTAGTTAATAGTTGTAAAATTGCCGTTTCATCATCAACAAGTAAAACATTTGCATTATACAATCTGAATCGCCCCCTATTTTCATCGAATATCATAACATTTTCTTGTAAGTTATGGGATTTTTAAGGAAAATTTAAGGTTTTCTTTGCTTAAAAATAAGATTCGAATGATATGATAAATGTAACATAKGGGAGGAGATGAGTGTGAATCCGTTTTGTTCGATGCGAGCCAGATATTTTTTGATTGTATTTACACTACTTGTTTTGATTGAACGTATTAGTAAACAATTGTTAGAGAATACATTTCATATATCAATTTCTTCTTTTGCAAGCATACTTGTACTCTACATATTTCCATCACTTTGGTTATGGTATCAATGTAAGCGCCATCGTATTCCATTTACTTTATTTGTGAATAGAAGAGAATCATTTAATCTTTTACAAGTTTTAATGATTACGGGAATGCTATGCCTTTTTAGTTATGGATATCTTGTATTGTATATGTATAGCTTTGTATGGATTACACCGGATTTTATTATAAATATATTACATGAACCAATTATAGGGAGTGCGGGCGGATACATATATCAATTTATAATAATCGTACTAGTAGCTCCTATTGTATGTGAATTTGTATTTAGGGGATTTCTATTTCAGCGTTTTGCAGCGAAATGGGGAACCGGTAAAGCAATGGTTATTGTAGCGCTTCTTTTTGGATGTTTTCATATTGATTTCCTTAGTGCTGTCATGTTTAGTATCGTACTATCAATTGTATATATTCGGACGAAAAGCTTACTGATGCCGATTAGTATTCATATGTTAAATAATGCAATCGTACTTATTACATCTTTTATGTTCAGTAAGGAAGAAATGATAAGCTTTGCGGATTTTTCTAATCAAACTCCATTTTTTACAGGACTTATTATTTTTATCATTGGATTAAATTTAGTACTAGTCTTTTTGTTCGTGAATCGTCGTTATATGAATAAAGAGGTGCCGGTAGTATATATGAATAAAATGAGAGAGTTATAGGTTAGAGAACGTAGAATTTATTGAATAATAAAAAAGATATACCTATCTTTTTTAGGCTGGAGAGAGAATCCGTCTATGTATAGAAGCGGTCAGAGCCTATTTCATCCTCATGCTAAGTGAAAATAAAAATGCAGATCACCCTTTGTTTTCATAGCGGCGATTTGTATGCTGGAAAATCAAAAAAGATTTATATAGAAAGGAATGGATATGATTCTATGAATGAAACAATTCAATCAAATAAATTGTTTTATGTGATTATGGTGAGTTTAATTGTGATTACAACAGTGAATGTAGGCTTTCGCTGGAATGAAGCATACTTTTTTGTTTATTTAGCACTTCATCTTCTAGGGCTACTATGCATTGGGGGCGGTATTGTAGTTGAGAAAAGAAGTGAAGATGGGATTAATTATATATGTGTACTTGGTCTTATACTACTTCTAGCTGTACAAGGAATTATGAAATATAGCTCCATTTCTTTTCGGGATTTAAGTTTTTTTATTAATATTTTTCAATAAGGAGTGCTGATTGGCATTGTCGAAAAAACAAGTTGGCTATGTAGTTGTTTTACTTGGATTTATCTTAATTCTTGTAGGGAAGGTTTATCTAAACCATTATGAATACGGGAAATATATAAGTGGTTTCGGTCTTGTTTGCTGGATTGCGAGTGCGCTTCTTATTCCAACATATGAGCCGAAGAAACATACAGAGAGATAAAGTGAAACTTTAATCAGTGGGGGGTTTCATCACCCGCTGAGTAAAAGCCCTCACCAATCGGGCTTTTACTGCCCGTTAATGCTGGATAAATAGAGAGTGTAGAATGGATAGGTTTAAAGTTTCGTAGCATAGTTTATATAGAATAATATGTGTGAAAAACCTCTTCGAATGATGAAGAGGTTTTTATAATGCATTTTTAATTTTCTCAAGCACTTTTTTGCTGTTAAAACCACGTTCTCCCATACCGAAGACTTCAATTAAACGATCATTTTCATCGAGTAAATAGGAATTAGAAGTATGAATATAGAGCCCGCTTCCTGGATCGCGGTACTGAAAGTTAAATGTATCTGCTAGTTTTTTCGTTTCATCTTCATTACCGCGAAGTAAGTGCCACCCTTTCGTTTTTTTCATTTCAAATGTGTTGGCATATGTAGTTAATATTTCTTTTGTATCGAACTTAGGATCAATGGTAATTGTAATAAATTCAATTTTTTTACCAAATAGTTTATCCTTTTCTAGTTCGTCTCGTAAATGCTTCATTTTGTATGTAGTAACGGGACAAATATCAGGGCATTTTGTGTATATAAATTCTACGAGTTTAAGTTTTTTTGGTAGTTGATCAAAAGATAACGTTGTACCATTTACATCCTCCATAACGATTCCACGTGGTATTTCAGCAGAAGCTTTACGATAATCTGTAAAATAGTAAATTCCAATTCCAATTACGATAACTAAACCTAATGTAAACGTAATATAAATTTTTTTCAATTTCCATCCTCCTCCTAATTTTATTTTATAAGAAAAATCCGAAAATTTATGGGGAGGGATTGAAAATTGCATGACAATTCGATGTATTAGCTTGTTCTATTTTAGGAGGAACGAACTTACAATAATAAGAGACAGGCAGCATAGAGGAGGAGATACCGTGAAGAAGGTTGTGAAGTGGTCGCTTTTTTTGTACGTTGGTTTTGCATTATTTATATATTGGTATTTATTTGGATGGAATCATGAAATTATTCCAGATATGTATAAAGGAACGAGTGCTGATCCACAGACGTTTATGAATGCAAAGGAACTTACATTAAGTCAAGATTATTCGCGTGTGAAAAATTTACTCTTTTTTTTAGCGACGCCTCTTGAATGGATTATTTTATTGTTTGTGCTTGTTTTAGGTATATCAAATCGTTTTGAAAAATGGTCAAAAGAAACGACGAAAGTACGGGTTATTCAAGTTGCTATCTATCTCTTTTATTTATCATTGCTTACAACCGTTCTTGCATTACCTCTGCAATGGATGGGGCATCAAATCTCAATTGATTACGGTATTTCAACGCAATCCACAGCGAGTTGGATAAAAGATCATGTAATTGATTTTTGGATAAATTATATTATGATGTTTCTCAGTGTTTCTGTTCTTTTATGGCTGATTTATAAATTTCCGAAGCGGTGGTGGCTAGCTGGTTGGGCTTTGTCAGTACCGTTTACAATTTTTTTAACCTTTGTACAGCCCGTTGTAATTGATCCGTTATACAATGATTTTTCTACATTGCAAAATAAAGACTTGGAGAAGAAAATTTTAGCAATTGCGGACAGGGCAGATATTCCAGCTGAGCATGTATATGAAGTGAACATGTCTGAAAAAACAACGGCCCTAAATGCATATGTGACAGGAATTGGATTGAATTCTCGAATTGTATTGTGGAATACAACGCTCCAGCAGTTAAAAGATAAAGAGATTTTATTTATTATGGCTCATGAAATGGGACATTACGTGATGAAACATATATATTGGGGTGTGGCGAGTTATATTGTGTTAACGTTTATAGGGATGTATTTGATTAGCCGTATTATCAATATGTGCCTCAGAAAATGGGGAGATACATTGCGCCTATCAAAGGTGGCGTGCTTATCGATTATCCCATTATTTTTTCTTATCTCCTCTGTGTTGTCTTTTGCAGTAAGCCCACTATCAAACTACGTATCACGTATAGAAGAACGGGCAGCCGATCAATATGCTTTAGATATGACGAAGGATGGAAATTCTGGTGTAAAGACGTTCCAGTATTTATCGAAAACAAGTTTAAGTCAAGTGAATCCACCGGCGTTAGTGAAATTTTTCTTGTATACACATCCGCCAATTTTTGAAAGAATTCATGTGTTTGAGCAGTATGAGAAGCGGAAGAAATGAGGAGTAGCGGTGACGCTGCTTCTTTATTTATGTGAATGCAAATTGGGGAGAGATAAAACCTTTCTTTTTGGGATGGGAGAGAGGATCCGCTCATACGTAGAAGCGGTCAGAGCCTATTTTCGCCCCATGCGATATGAAAACAAAAAGAGAAAAAGAGAGGAAGGGCTCTTTTGTTTACGTAGCCGTGATTTATATGTGGAAACCAAAAAAGATGGAAGTGAAAAAATAGACTACTTATAAACAGCAAATTAAATTCATTTTTTTTGTACAATGTGTTAAATCAATAATGAACCATGAAGGATAAAAACCAGTTGTATCTGTTTAGATACAACTGGTTTTTATTAGTTTGCCATATTCTTTATTTTACAATGCTAGTTTATGAAGTCTTTTTGATCAAATACAAAAGGGTCTAGGATTGAGAGGCTTAAAAAATCATTCCTCGAGATCTATATTTCTTTAGTTATATCATATTTCAACAATTGTCGTTGGTCGTAGAACTTCTCATAAATAATACCCATTAAATAGAAAAATAATAGACCAAAACAAATATGAATGAGTGTAAACTTAACTCCAAATGAAGCCAATTCATATACAATAACCGGTAATTTTGCAGTTGTCCAAACTCCTAGAAAAAATACAATGTATCGTATGCTCGCTCCTTTTTTTAATAAAAGTGCTGCGATTGGAAAAGCGACATAGAGGGGACCGGCTGCAATTCCTCCTAATAATAGGGAGAACAAGATGCCATAGATGCCAGATTTTTTCCCCATATATTTAATTAATGTTTCTTTCTTCACCCATTTGTCAAGCAAACCTACGAATATTAAGACAGGAGGAAGTAGAAAGAGCATATCTAAAATGCTTTTTCCTGTTAATTGAAATGCGCTCCATCCCAACGAATGGTTTATAAAAGTTAATATAATGAGTCCCAATAGTAAAATGAAAAAAAAACGATATCTTTTTAATTCATTCATACCATCACCACCCAAATAATATACGAGAATATGAGAGACATTAACAATGCAGATGCATTACGAGAATAAGCAAAACTTCGCCCAAATATCTTTTGTTCCATCGGTAAAGTTGTGATTCCTACTGACATTAATGTAGACATTAATGCCGCAACTTGAGGGAGGCCCGCACCATTTTGGACTAATGTATTTCCAAGAGGAAACACAACAAAGCTTGGAATGAGTGCAACAGAGCCAATTATTGCTGAATAAACAATACCGATGAATCCAGATTTTTCCCCAATGATGGAAGAAATGAAGGAAGGCGTTAATATAGATAGTGATAGTCCAACGAAAAGCATAATTGATAGCATGGAAGGTATAAGATTACGAAACATTTTCCATGACTTTAATAGAGCATCTTTTGTTTTATTCCGATCCTTTACAAAAGAAATACTGATAAGAATAATGGCTAAAGAGTAAAGGAGAGCGCCATTAATCATGATTAGACTCTTTCCAGTCTTTATATTTGTCTAAGAAAAATGATAAGTTTTTCATTTTTTCTTCAATATCTATTTGAAACTCTTCTAATTGTTTTTTTCCCACTGTAGTAATTTTGTACATCTTTCTCGGCTTATCTTGATCAGATGTGTCCAAATAAGACTCAACAGCACCTTCGTTTTCTAATTTTTTTAGGGTGCGGTATATAATGGCACTATCAATTGGATTGATGGGAAGCTCTTCCTCACATTTCTGCAGAAGTTTCCCTCCATAACTATCTTCCTCTGTTAAAAACAGTAAAAGAAATGCACCTGTATGTCTCCCTGTGTGTTTCATAAAACATCTAACCTCCTTAATGAAATGTAAAAAATAGTTTTGTTATCCAAACAGCATTATACTGTTAGTAACATTATACTGTCGTTAACAGTTATATGTTACTGGCAGTATAACCTTAATATAATTTCATGTCAATTCTAAAATAAACAACATGTTTTTGATCAAACTTTATTCTAAAGCTACAAACGGATCCGTCCACACGTAGAAGGGTCAGAGCCTATTTTCACCCCATGCCATGTGAAAACAAAAGAGAGGATGTCACTTTTTGTTTACATAGCCGTGATGTATATGTTAGAAAATCAAAATAGATTGTTAAGGAAAAAATATTTTTATGTAAAATATGGTAAAATATACAGGTGGCTATAACGGGAGAAACGAGTATTTCTATATTGCCTTTTATCATCTTTATTTTTGTTTTATTTTTTACAAGGATGCTTTACATTGTAAAAGGAATGAGGATTGCAAATGCCACTTCGTGAGAATAAATGGCTTTAAGTATCTTTACGATTTTTTACATGCCATTCATCTTAGTGTATATTTAAAATTGAGAATGTTACGAAATTTGAAATGTAAATGTGCGTTTTAAACTAATGGGGGTTGTTTAGATTGTTTCAAAGGAGCGCCACAAATAGGTTATTCCAAACAAAATCATTGCCAGCTATAAAAATGATCATATCGATGTCTATTTTTGGCTCAATCGGATTTTTTTCAGTAAAAACAAATTTACCATCATTTGAATTAGTATTTGTTCGTTGTATTTGTGCCACTATATTTTTAACGTTATGTTGGATTGCAACAGGTCAGTTTAAAGAAGAAAAGTGGAATCGAAAAGAAATACTGCAAATATTAGCGTGTGGTGTCTTTCTTGTTTTTAACTGGGTGTTTCTATTTAAAGCTTTTGAAGTCATGTCAGTGACGATTGCGATTTCTGTGTATCATCTTGCACCAATTATTGTATTAATCATTGGAAGTGTCGTGTTTAAAGAAAGATTAACAGTGCTGTCTATTATTTCAATTCTGATTTGTTTTGTAGGTACTGTGTTAGTCGCAGGTATGGATGGGAGTGTATCTATAGAAAAACTGATGTCTTCCGGGATGGTTTGGGCACTTCTTGCAGCATTATTTTACGCATTTACCACTTTGTTAGGGAAAGGGATTAAACAGACGAGTGCGTATGCAATGACATTTTTGCAAACTTTTTTAGGGATATTTCTGTTACTACCATTTGTAGACTTTGGAGCGTTTCAAGGGTTAACAGAGAGTAATTGGATTGCGATTACAGCGACGGGACTTATTCATACTGGCTTTGTTTATTATTTATTTTTTGATAGTTTAAGAGATTTACCAACAAGACTTATTTCTGTATTAGTATTTTTGGATCCAGGTGTAGCCATTCTATTGGATACAGTATTTACGGGATTTCGCCCGACTACAATGCAGACAGCGGGGATTATCCTTATTTTTGCTGGAATGGCACTTACTTTTCGAAAATCCAAAACAAAGACAGTAGTACTAGGAGAAAATGAAAGTAAAACATAACCAACAAAACGAGTGCGGTTGTTATATAACAACCGCACTCGTTTTGTTTTAGTAAAGGGTAACAGGTAAGAGCTTTAAATATGCTGCAAAATACGATGATACTTCATTTATTAGTAAGAAAAGTGCCGACTTTGAATAAATGGATGTTATAAAAGAGAATTAATTTTCAAAAAACTCCTTCCTTTTCTGAAGATTTGTTATATAATATAAAACATAAAATCAAATCTGTTATAAAACAGTTTATAAAGGGGATGCTAATATGTCGACGCAAACTTCACGGGTTACACTCGCTTTAGAAGTATTACCGGCGTATGGAGAAATTTTGACACCGGAAGCGCTTACTTTTTTAAAAGAGCTGCATGAGAATTTTAATACACGCCGTAAAAATTCACTGCAAAAACGTGTGGAAAAGCAAAAAAGAATTGATGCAGGGGAGTTTCCAAGCTTTTTACCAGAAACAGCACATRTACGTGCTGGAGATTGGACGATTGCCCCGCTTCCAAAAGATTTAGAAGATCGTCGTGTGGAGATTACAGGACCAGTAGATCGTAAGATGGTTATTAATGCTTTAAACTCGGGCGCACATCTCTTTATGGCAGACTTTGAAGATTCTAATTCGCCGACGTGGCAAAATGCGATGGATGGCCAAATTAATTTAAGAGATGCAGTGAAGGGAACGATTTCATATAAGAATCCTAATGGAAAGGAATATCGTTTAAATGATAAAACAGCTGTACTTATTGTTCGTCCGCGCGGCTGGCATTTAGAAGAAAAACATATGTTAGTTGATGGAGAAAATATGTCAGGTAGTCTTGTTGACTTTGGTTTGTACYTTTTCCATAATGCAAAAACATTATTAGAAAAAGGAAGCGGACCATATTTTTACTTACCGAAAATGGAGAGCTATTTAGAAGCCAGGTTGTGGAATGATGTTTTTATTTTTGCACAGAAATATATCGGGATTCCGAATGGAACGATTAAAGCAACAGTGTTATTAGAAACAATCCACGCTTCTTTTGAAATGGATGAAATTTTATATGAACTTCGTGACCACTCAGCAGGATTAAATTGTGGGCGCTGGGATTATATTTTTAGTTTCTTAAAAAGCTTTCGTAACCATAACGAATTTCTACTTCCGGACAGAGCGCAAGTTACGATGACGGCTCCTTTTATGCGCTCATATTCTTTAAAAGTGATTCAAACGTGCCATCGCCGGAATGCACCAGCGATTGGCGGAATGGCAGCACAAATCCCGATTAAAAATAATCCGGAAGCAAATGAAGCTGCTTTTGAAAAAGTGCGTGCTGATAAAGAACGTGAAGCTTTAGATGGACATGACGGGACTTGGGTTGCCCATCCGGGACTTGTACCGGTTGCGCGGGAAGTGTTTAATCACATTATGAAAACACCGAATCAAATTTTTAGAAAGCGTGAAGAGATTGATGTAACAGAAAAGGATTTGTTAGAAGTACCGGTGGGAACGATTACAGAAGAAGGGCTTCGTATGAATATTAGCGTCGGCATTCAATATATTGCATCATGGTTAAGTGGCCGCGGGGCAGCACCGATTTATAATTTGATGGAAGATGCGGCAACGGCAGAAATTTCACGTGCGCAAGTGTGGCAATGGATTCGTCATGAAGGCGGGAAGCTAAACGATGGTCGCAAGATTACATTTGCTTTAGTAGAAGAGTTTAAATCGGAAGAGCTAGCGAAAATAGAACGAGAGATTGGCAAGGAACAGTTTGAGAAAGGTAGATTTGTAGAAGCAACAAAGCTTTTTACTAATTTGGTGCGTAATGATGAATTTGAAACATTTTTAACATTACCAGGTTACGAGATTTTATAAAAGGAAAAGGGGATGGAAGAGATGAAAAACGAAAGAGTACAAAATTTACAAGAAAGCTGGGAGTTAGATGAACGTTGGAAAGGGGTAACGCGTCCTTATTCTGCTGAGGATGTAATTCGTCTGCGCGGGTCAATTGATATTGAACATACATTAGCACGCCGCGGGGCAGAGAGGCTTTGGGAATCACTTCATACAGAAGATTATATTAATGCGCTTGGTGCGTTAACAGGAAACCAAGCGATGCAGCAGGTGAAAGCAGGATTAAAAGCAATTTATTTGAGCGGTTGGCAAGTGGCAGCGGATGCCAATCTATCCGGGCACATGTATCCGGACCAAAGTTTATATCCAGCGAACAGTGTACCAGCTGTTGTAAAGCGTATTAATCAAACACTGCAGCGTGCAGATCAAATTCAGCATATGGAAGGAAGCGGTGATACAGATTATTTTGTACCAATTGTTGCGGACGCTGAAGCAGGATTTGGTGGACAGTTAAACGTGTTTGAATTAATGAAAGGTATGATTGAGGCAGGCGCGTCAGGCGTTCACTTCGAAGATCAATTATCTTCAGAAAAAAAATGCGGACATTTAGGCGGAAAAGTATTACTACCAACGCAAACAGCGGTACGTAATCTAATTTCTGCTAGACTTGCTGCGGATGTAATGGGCGTGCCAACAATTATTGTAGCAAGAACGGATGCAGATGCTGCGGATTTAATTACGAGTGATATTGATCCAGTTGATCAAGAATTTATTACAGGAGAGAGAACACCAGAAGGGTTCTACCGTACAAACGCGGGGCTCGACCAAGCAATTGCGCGCGGTTTAGCATATGCACCGTATGCAGATCTTGTTTGGTGTGAAACATCTGAACCGAATTTAGAAGATGCAAAGCGTTTTGCGGAAGCGATTCATGAGAAATATCCAGGGAAATTACTAGCGTATAACTGTTCCCCATCTTTTAACTGGAAACAAAAATTAGATGAAAAAACGATTGCAAACTTCCAAAAAGAAATTGCATCATACGGATACAAATTCCAATTCGTAACACTTGCAGGATTCCATGCATTAAACTACGGTATGTTTGAACTCGCACGTGGCTATAAAGAGCACGGTATGGCAGCATATTCTGAATTACAACAAGCAGAATTTGCAGCAGAAGAGCACGGCTACTCTGCAACGCGTCATCAGCGAGAGGTTGGAACAGGCTACTTTGATGAAGTGGCACAAGTGATTACAGGTGGAACATCTTCTACAACGGCCTTGAAAGGTTCTACGGAAGAGGCGCAGTTTACGAAGTAAGTGAGGGAGCGGGTGTCCTTTAAGGGCACCTGCTTTTCTTTTGTATGTATCCCGCTGAGGGAAGTTTCATTTTATTATGAAGTAAAATTTGTACTAGTAATGCTTTATTTTATAAGGGATACCAAAAATTAGAAAAATAGAATTTCAAAAAATATTGTACATTCTATTTTAAATATGCTATGATTATCTCAGTTGAATAACTAAATCAAGCAATCCATATATTATCAAGTGCTGAAAACGAACGAGAAAAAGTATGTGAGAACTGTTTTATGTTTCGTATTTGATAATGTGTGGATTCTTTTTTTATGTATGCAGACTAAAAAAACTTATATTTTCTTAGGAGGAAATAATTATGACAGTAACAGGACAAGTAAAATGGTTTAACAACGAAAAAGGTTTCGGTTTCATCGAAGTTCCRGGCGGAAACGATGTATTCGTTCACTTCTCTGCAATCACAACTGAAGGTTTCAAATCTTTAGAAGAAGGCGAAAAAGTTAGCTTCGAAATCGAAGATGGCAACCGCGGACCTCAAGCTAAAAACGTTGTAAAACTATAATTTTATAGTACGTGATAAAAAAGGATGGCATATGCCATCCTTTTTTTTGTTGAGAATTTTGTAATCATCTTTCCATTCGAGTTTGAGCGTAGCAAAAAAACTTCCTTTACAATTAAGCCGACGATTGTAAAACATCTACCGAAAAAATAATAAACAATACAAATGGATATATTTAATATTAGAATAACTTTTTATATTACGATCTTTAATATTGAACATGTACCTTTCATGTAAATATTAAATGAAAAAACAAGTGAATCTATTTTCTATTAGTAGACAGTAATACTTCTACTTCAAAATTGTACAGAAAGTAAAGGATTTAGATGAGAAGTAAATTATTCGTAAAGGACTGATTGATAAGGATTTCTGTCAGTAAGTGCGGAAAGCTGTTTATTATTGAACTACCCCCACCTTCACTTCATTTAGAGGAGGGGGTCTTCTCGGTTAAAATGATAAAAGTTTTATTTTTCCCGTAAGAGAGATACGTAAATAGGTGTGGAAATATATGGGAATAGGTAATTTTGTACAAGTTTATTGAATCATATATGTGAAATAAGATTTTGTTATGTTACAAATATTTCAAAAAAGAAAATTTCTGTTTTTATATAACAATATATCTTTTTCCTGTAGAGAAATATGGAGATTTTATATAGATATTTATATGAAGGAATATTATGAAATTTTAAAGTTTTATAAGAAAATGTAAAATATTTGAAAATATTAACTATTTTGGGCTTTGGATGGTACAATTATCCATGCAGCTGCTGTTATGGATTGTAAGAAAAAATAATGAAGGAGCGAATGTAAGATGGGTGAACAAGTAGAACGCTACGTCGAAAACTATGTCGTAAACAAGAACACTATGGCCTTACTTCCAGTTATTTTAGGAGAAAAACGTATTGTAACGCGAGTGGTTGAGGTAGAAGACTCTTTTTTCATGTTTCAAAAGCCGCTTGATATTGTCGAACGAAGTTGCCGCAAGCACGGATCTAGTTTTTTAGGTAGAAAAGACGGTACAAAAGAGTTAACACGTATTACGCACAAAGCACCCATTGCGATTAGCCCGACAGATCAACTTTACTTTTTTCCTACGTATTCTTATTCTAGAAAGGAATGTGCCTGGTTGTCTCACTTCCATATTGAAAACAATAAAGAATTAGCAGATGGTAACTTAATCATTCGATTTATCAATGGCCTCGCAGTGAAATTAGAAATATCAAAGAGTAGTTTCGAGAATCAGCAAAATCGAACCGCAAAACTTCGGACAGAGTATGAGGATCGTAAAGATAAACAAAGGGGGCTTCATTTTAAGCAAGTCGATAAGGAATATATATCTACATTGAAGCCTGCGTATGAAAAAGCATATCTTGTGAAAGAAGAAGACGAAAAGGAATGATAATTGATAGGTGGAAAGGATGGGACAACCATCCATGGTCATAAAGTTAACAAAAATAAACCAGATGTTTTTCAGCATCTGGTTTATTTTTGTTAGATATAGGTATGAGAAGTAAAATGTTGATTCAAACCATCAGAAGAAAGAGAARCACCAGTTGTCTCAATCCGCTTATGAGCCACTTCAAGAGTTTCAGTAAGTGAGGGTTCTTTTTTTTAATGTTTTATGCTTAATGAGATAATTACTGTAAGAGCTATTTTTTAAACTACTCACCACTTAACGGACTGTTTGAAGTGGGAGATGAAATTCAGATTTTAGTTGAATATGAAATATATCAAGTATATTATCTTTTCCTTCTTTGTTAATTTCGGTATATTTTAATGTTTAAATGTTTTTTGTTGAAATAGCCTCTTTGTATTACATATTAATTAACGATAAGTGGTGTTATATTAACTTCCAAATAAGTGTCGAATTTATCAGAAAATTGTATATATTTGTCTTGTTATACCTTATTTTTAGTGTTAAACTCATAATCACAAAGAGAGAGTAGTTGCAAATATCCTCCTTTAAAATAAAAAGACTGAAAATTCATCTTTTTTATTTTTCATTTGATTGACGTGTATGTTTACTACTCTTTCTTTTATATATATTCAGCATTAAAAATTGATATTTCGGTACAGATAGGAGGGACTATAAAATAGGAGGTCTATCTCAAAATTGGTATTTATCCATGTTGGAACAACTGTTAGGTTTCTTTAATTACAAAATTGGTTACAAAAGTTACAAAAACTATTTTTATTGTTGAAATAGTCCTAATATTACGGGTGAGAGCATGAAAAATGCCTTTAAGAGGGAGGTGAAGGGTTCTGGTAAATAAAATTGTGAATCATTAAAAAGGTGCTATCAAATTTGGACATAATGATGTTATGAATCTAATACTAACGGAAAGTAGTATAAATAAACCAATAGCACTTAAATGAAAACATTATTAACCAGAAATTTATGCTCACAATAAGATGGCATATATGATACAATTTAAGATTTTGAGATTTGATAGGAATGGTGAGAGAATATAATTTTCCTAGTTGTAATACTATCACGATATATTAGGAATGTAAATATTAAAATTAATAGATTTAGTGTTACATTAGAAAAAATGAAGATGTATGGAGAGTAGAAGAATCATTTATAGAGATCTATTTTCAAGCTTTTAAGCTTATAACAGTCGAAAGAGAAAAATACCATCAGCCTATTGAGTCATTGTCATAGCATATTCATATTAGAAGCCATCTAAATATAATTGATAGGAGAATGATATGGTAAAAAGAGTAACTTCGATTTTTTCAATTCTAATGCTTTTTATGTTTACAATAGGTCAAAGTTTGATGCCTATAATAGCAAATGCACAAGAGTTAAATACAACAGGATTTGTGGATAGTTTTACGATTGATAAAACAAAACTAAGTTACGGCGAACAGGCTAAAATAAATGTAACTTTTAGTGATAAATCTGGAAATAAGATGAAGTCTGGAGACACACTAACATTAACGCTGCCCCCAGAATTAAAAGGATTCAAGGGAGCGATTCCATTAAATGATGAGCAAGGTAAGAATTTTGGTACTTGTCAAGTAAATGCAGGTAATGTGGTATGTACATTTAATGATATGGTTGAGAAACTCCACAATATTAAAGGGCATTTTAATTTTACAGTTCAAGCTACTAATGTAGGAACGGATCAAACGAAAGATGTTGAAACAAATTTAGGCACAACTTTAGATAAGCAAACTGTAACGATTACCGGTCCAACCAGTGGTGGTGGTACAGGCTCTAAACCGTTTTTCTATAAAACTGGTGATATTCAACCAGATAACCCGGATGAAGTGCGTTGGTTCTTGAGTATAAACTTAAACAAAGAATATTTAAGTAGAGATATTGTTGTGTCTGACAGTTTGCAGGAAGGTCAAACACTTAATAAAGATAGTTTTCGAATAACAGTTAATGATAGAGAGTCTTTATCAATTAAACAATTTGAAGATCAACGTTATGGATATGTTCAGTTTAATGACGACGGTCATTCATTTAAAGTCGTGATTAATTGGAATATGGGAAGTGCTAGGTCTTTTACCGTTTTTTATACAAGTACTATAACGGAAAGCGGAAAGAGCCAAGAATCTTTTAAGAATGATTATAAGATTGATTATCAAATTCTATACAAACAACCGGTTTCTGAGTCGGGTAGTGCCACAGTCGCAAATATAACATCTGGTGGTGGTGCTCAAGGTGATTTACCTCCTAAAGGAACATTAAGAATTGTTAAGCACCTTGGAACGGATGAAGACAAAGTAATACCGAATGTCTCGTTTAAGTTGTATAAAGAGTCAGGTGAACAAGTTGGAGATGTATATGTAACGGATGAAAAAGGAATAATTGAAATTCCTAATTTACAATCAGGTAAATATTATGTGCAAGAGGTTTCAGCTCCAGAGTATATTGATTTCAATCCTCAGGAAAAAGTAAGTTTTGAAGTTAAATCAGGTGCTGTAAATGGAGTTAAGTTGCCGATTTCGAATAAAGTGAAAACTACATTCATTACAGGAACAAAAATATGGAAAGGCGATAATGCAACAGATCGTCCGAAAACAATCAAAGTAGACTTACTTCAAAACGGTCAAAAGGTTGATACGMAAGAAGTAAGTGAAGCAACAGGSTGGAAATATACA
>NZ_JBFTMC010000051.1:0-27548 GCF_056396765.1 Bacillus sp. 05T22 | reverse complement strand
CTGATGCAAAGTCAGTAATTGATGTTTTAATCGCATTTTCTAAAGGGGGATCTGTTTTTTCACGCTCTTTTGCAAACTCTTGCTTCAAATTATAAGACAGTAAATTCGTTTGTTGTGTTAATGAATCCTTAAAACTTTGTACGAGACTCTTCTCAAGTTCACGAACAAAATATACACCAATAACCTGCATTGCTATCAAAATTAATAGCATATAGATGAGCACAAACTTTAAATGAATCGATTGAAAAAAACCAACTTTCTTCATATACTATTCCTGCTCTGGATCACGCAAGTAATACCCCACCCCACGTCTTGTTACAATTAAAGTTGGGTGACTTGGGTTATCTTCAATTTTTTCACGTAAACGGCGTACTGTTACATCTACTGTACGTACATCTCCAAAATAATCGTAGCCCCAAACCGTTTGTAATAAATGCTCACGCGTCATAACTTGTCCTAAATGCTTCGCCAAATAATGAAGTAATTCAAATTCACGATGTGTAAGTTCAATGCTTTCTTCTCTTTTCGTTACACTGTACGCATTTGGATTAATCACAATTGGCCCAATAACCATTTCTGTATTTTCTTCTTTTTCAGCTGAGCCACCTTGTTGATGACGACGCAAGTTTGCTTTTACACGTGCTAATAATTCACGCGTACTAAATGGTTTTGTTACATAATCATCTGCTCCAAGCTCTAATCCCAATACTTTATCGATTTCAGAATCTTTTGCAGTTAGCATAATGATTGGCATTTCAGAGCTTTTTCGTATTTCACGACAAACCTCTAACCCATCTTTCCCTGGTAACATAATATCCAATAAAACCATATCTGGTTGTTCCTCATTTGCCTTCTCAATAGCTTCGTCACCATCATGCGCCATCACAATTTCAAAACCTTCTTTTTCTAAGTTAAATTTCAAAATATCTGCAATCGGTTTCTCATCATCAACGACTAAGATTTTCTTTCCCATCATTATTTGTTTCCTCCTAATAAAAATATGGTCAATCATCCTCAAACGTGCACAGCTATCTGTATAGCGTATAATCAAACATTCACAGCCTTTGTTTRAGTATTTTCTCCTCTATTCTCATAGAATCACGTATGATCCACATATAAGTGGAACACTATACAATCTATAGAAAAACCTCTAGCTTCAACTGCTAGAGGCTCCTCATTCTATTGTAAAATAACTACTCTCATTTGTAAAATTGAACAATATAAAAAGGATATTAAGTGGGCCCACTTAATATCCTGAGAGTGGCTCGGGACGGAATCGAACCGCCGACACGAGGATTTTCAGTCCTCTGCTCTACCGACTGAGCTACCGAGCCAAAACATATATATAAAACCACTAATGGTGGTATAAACAAAAGTGGCGGTCCCGACCGGGGTCGAACCGGCGATCTCCTGCGTGACAGGCAGGCATGTTAACCACTACACCACGGGACCACAAAACATATATAAAAGACATGACCCGTACGGGATTCGAACCCGTGTTACCGCCGTGAAAGGGCGGTGTCTTAACCACTTGACCAACGGGCCACGAAAAATAAAATGGTGAGCCATGAAGGACTCGAACCTTCGACCCTCTGATTAAAAGTCAGATGCTCTACCAACTGAGCTAATGGCTCATACTCACCAACGTCATATTTTCGTGACGACAAGAGTTATCATAACATAATGGCTTTTGTTTTTGCAATACCTTTTTATATTTTTTTATACAAGATAAGAAAAAACTCATGTTTACATGAGTTTTTTCTTAAATAAACCAATTTTATATCAATTAACCACCGTATACGTYACGAACGATGTTTGTTTGATTACGATCTGGACCAACAGAGAACATAGATAATTGGATACCTGTTAATTGAGACACACGCTCTACATAATGTCTTGCATTTTCAGGAAGTTCAGCTAATGTTTTTAC
This sequence comes from Bacillus sp. 05T22, assembly GCF_056396765.1. Taxonomy (NCBI): domain Bacteria; kingdom Bacillati; phylum Bacillota; class Bacilli; order Caryophanales; family Bacillaceae; genus Bacillus; species Bacillus sp. 05T22. The sequence goes on along the minus strand of NZ_JBFTMC010000051.1, from coordinate 25,618 downwards.
ACCTGTAATATCTTCTGTCCAGCCTGGAAGTTCTTCATATACTGGTTCACATTTTGCTAAAATGTTTAAGTTTGCTGGAACTTCATCCAGAACTTCTCCATTATATTTATATGCGATACAGATTTTCACAGTTGGAATACCTGTTAATACGTCGATAGAATTTAAAGATAAATCTGTTAAACCACTAACGCGGCGTGCGTGTCTTACAACAACACTATCAAACCAACCTACGCGACGTGGACGACCAGTTGTTGTACCATATTCACGACCAACTTCACGAATTTGATGACCAGTTTCATCATGAAGTTCAGTAGGGAATGGACCGTCACCAACACGGCTTGTATATGCTTTACATACACCTACTACACGATTGATTTTAGAAGGACCAACTCCAGAACCGATTGTTACACCACCAGCAACTGGGTTAGAAGATGTAACGAATGGATACGTACCTTGATCAATATCAAGCATTACGCCTTGTGCACCTTCAAATAATACGCGGCGTCCTTCATCTAACGCATCATTTAATACAACAGATGTATCGCATACGTGTTGCGCGATTCTTTGACCATATTCAAAGTACTCTTCAAAGATTTCATCTGCGTTAAAGCCTTCTGCATCATACATTTTTTCAAATAGACGATTTTTTTCTGCTAAATTGCGTTCAAGCTTTTCTTTAAATGCTTCACGATCTAAAAGATCAGCCATACGAATACCAACGCGAGCAGCTTTATCCATGTATGCTGGACCAATACCTTTTTTCGTTGTACCGATTTTGTTATCACCTTTACGCTCTTCTTCTAACTCATCTTGTTTTAAGTGATAAGGTAAAATAACGTGCGCACGGTTACTAATACGTAAATTATCAGTGCTTACACCACGATCATGTAAGTATTTTAATTCTACAAGTAATGCTTTTGGATCTACTACCATACCGTTTCCGATAACACAAATTTTTTCTTTATAGAAAATACCAGATGGAATTAAGTGTAGTTTATACTTAACACCGCCGAAAACAATTGTATGTCCTGCGTTGTTCCCACCTTGATATCTTGCAACTACTTCCGCATGTTCAGAAAGGAAATCAGTAATTTTACCTTTTCCTTCATCGCCCCACTGTGTTCCTACAACTACTACTGAAGACATTATTCAAGCACCTCCGCAATTTTCAAACGAACTTTTCAAACAATATAATTGTACCAAAATGAAAAGAGAAGTCAATTTAAAAACGAACATTTTTTTATCTTTTATCTTTTTCGTTCGTAAGAATTCTTTATTCACATGATGAAAACCTTATCTTTTGTTCATAAAAAAAGAAACACATCTTATTATAAGAAATGTGTTTCTTTTTTATACTTCCGCTATGCCGGTGGTGCATGTCCATCGTCAAAACGACGCTCTAAGTTTACGAATTTATTAAATTCCTTCACAAATGCGAGCTCTACAGAACCTACCGGGCCATTACGTTGCTTTGCAATGATAATTTCAATCGTGTTTTTATTTTCCGTTTCACGATCATAGTAATCTTCACGATACAAGAACGCCACAATGTCGGCATCCTGCTCAATACTTCCTGATTCACGAATATCAGACATCATCGGACGTTTATCTTGACGGGATTCAACACCACGAGACAGCTGAGATAAGGCAATAACAGGCACTTGTAGCTCACGTGCGATTCCTTTTAATGTACGGGAAATTTCAGATACTTCCTGCTGACGGTTTTCACCAGATTTCCCACTACCTTGAATAAGCTGTAAGTAATCGATTAAAATCATTCCAAGTCCCTGTTCTTGCTTTAATCTGCGGCATTTCGCACGAATTTCACTAACTCGAATTCCCGGCGTATCATCAATATATATTCCAGCATTCGAAAGACTTCCCATCGCCATTGTCAACTTTGCCCAATCATCTGAAGTTAACGAGCCAGTACGAAGCCTTTGTGCATCAATATTTCCTTCTGCACAAAGCATACGCATAACAAGCTGATCAGCACCCATCTCCAAACTAAAAATTGCTACATTTTCATCTGTTTTAGTTGCCACATTCTGCGCGATATTCAGTGAAAATGCCGTTTTTCCCACCGAAGGACGGGCTGCCACAATGATTAAATCGTTACGCTGAAATCCCGCTGTCATCTTATCTAATTCAGTAAACCCAGTTGGTATCCCTGTAACTTCACCTTTTTGATTATGCAAAAGTTCAATTTTATCATAAGCATCTACAAGAACATCCTTAATATTTTGGAATGCTTTTGCATTTGTTTGATGTGATACTTCTAATATTTTTTTCTCCGCTTCATTTAGCAAGCCTTCTACATCATCTTCGCGTTCATAACCATCTGATACAATGTGAGTTGCTGTTCGAATCAAACGACGCAAAAGTGCTTTTTCTGCAATAATACGTGCATAATACTCTACGTTAGCAGCTGTCGGAACAGCTTCCGCTAATTCAGCTAAATAAGAAACACCACCAACTTCTTCTAACAACCCTTGATCAGCAAGCGCTGATGTTGCGGTAACTAAATCAATAGGTTCTCCTTTATCAGATAGCTTAAGCATAACTTCAAAAATCTTTTGGTGTGCTGTTCGATAGAAAGATTCAGGCATTAGCAGTTCTGAAGCTGCAGTTAACGCATCCTGATCAAGAAATATCGCCCCTAAAACCGCTTGCTCAGCCTCTATATTATGCGGAGGGGTACGATCAGCAAATACATCACTCATGCGCAATCCTCCTTGCCTAACTTATTTTTATTGTTCACTAACATGAACTTTTACTGTCGCTGTTACTTGTGGATGTAATTTTACAATTACATTTGTATATCCTAATGTACGAATTGCATCGTCCATTTCAAACTTACGTTTATCAAGCTTAATATTATGTGCTTTTTGCATCGCATCTACAATTTGTTTACTTGTAATAGAACCAAATAAACGACCACCTTCACCAGACTTCGCTTTTAATTCTACAGTTAATTTCTCTAGAGTTTCTTTTAACTCTTTCGCATTCTCAAGTTCAGCCGCTGCATCTTTTTCTTCTTTACGTTTTTGTGCTTCTAACGTTTTCATGCTGCTATTTGTTGCTTCCGCAGCTAATCCTTGTTTTAGTAAGAAGTTATTTGCATAACCATCTGGTACGTTCTTTATTTCTCCTTTTTTCCCTTTACCTTTTACGTCTTTTAGAAAAATTACCTTCATGATTGTGTGCCTCCCTGTAAATAGTCATCAATAACAAATTGAAGTTTATCTTGAGCTTCATCTACTGTTACATTTTTCATTTGTGTAGCTGCATTCGTTAAATGTCCGCCGCCACCTAGATTTTCCATAATTAGTTGCACGTTCACTTCACCTAAAGAACGCCCACTAATCCCGATGAAGCTTTCCCCACGTTTTGCAATGACAAAAGATGCGATTACTCCTGTCATTGTCAGCAACGTATCAGCTGATTGTGCGATTAATACTTGATCATAATATTCATCGCCGTCTACTTTGGCAATTGCAATTCCATTTTTATAAATGTACGCATTTTGAATCGTTTTTGCAACTCGTAAATATTGCCTCATATCTTCTTTTAACAATTCTTGTACAAGAACCGTATCCGCTCCATGCGAACGCAGATAAGAAGCCGCATCAAATGTACGGGCGCCTGTCCGGAATGTAAAGCTTTTCGTATCGACTATAATCCCTGCAAGTAATGCTGTAGCTTCTAACATTGTCATTTTCAAACGTTTCGGCTGATATTCAAGAAGTTCCGTGACAAGTTCAGCTGTCGAAGACGCATATGGCTCCATGTACACAAGAAGAGGATCCTCAATAAATTCCTCACCGCGGCGATGATGATCAATCACAACTACATTTTCAATCTTATGCAAAAGCTTTTCTTCCATCACCATTGATGGTTTGTGCGTATCAACAACGACAAGCAATGAATCGTCTGTTACAAATTCCATAGCCTGCTGTGGTGTAATAAAACGAGACCATAAATCCTCATTTTGCTTTACCTTATCCATTAAACGTTTAATACCCTTATCAGAATCATTCTCGTCTAGTACAATGTACCCTTCACGCTCATTCAACTGTGCTACTTTTAAAATTCCAATGGCCGCCCCAATCGCATCCATATCAGGAGCTCTATGACCCATTATAATAACATTACTGCTCTCTAATACTAAATCTTTTAATGCATGAGAGATAACCCGTGCACGTACACGCGTGCGTTTTTCCACTGGATTTGTCTTGCCACCATAAAATTTCACTTTACCTGTCGCTTGTTTAATCGCAACTTGATCTCCACCTCGCCCTAAAGCAAGATCTAAACCCGATTGTGCCATCGCACCAAGCTCTGATAAAGATAAGTCGCCTGATCCTACGCCAATACTTAATGTAAGTGGAATATTTCGTTTTGATGTTTCTTCACGCACTTGATCTAAAATATCAAACTTTCCTTTCTCCATTTGTGCCAGAATACTTTCATTTAACACAACAAAGRATCTCTCTGAAGAAGCTCGTTTTAAATATGCACCGTATTTGATAGCCCACTCATTTAGACGTGATGTCACAAGACTCGTGATGTTCGTACGCAATTGGTCATCCAAACCTTGTGTAACTTCATCATAGTTGTCCAAATAAATAATCGCGAGAACTGTACGCTGATCCTCATACATTTTTTCAATTTCTGTTTGCTCTGTTACATCGAAGAAATAAATTAACTTTTCTTCTTTCCTTACAAACACACGAAACTTACGATTATTTAAAGATACAATATCATCCGCAGTTTCTCCTTTAATAAAGAGGAGTAATGTTTCTGATACATCATACAAATGCCATCCCGCTAAAGAGTGTTGCCCCAAGCAAGAAGACAAATAAGGATTTGCCCAATCAATTCCATAATCCTTATTGTATAACAAAATACCAATTGGCATTTGATTAAACGCTTCATTACTCACTTTCTTTACTCTTGTAATCATATCCGTTGTATACTTTTCAAAATTCCTCTGAAAGGCTAGCTCAAATCGAATTACAAAAAAGAGAACAATACAAAAAATAAAAAAAGCGGCCATTCCCATTATCCAATGCAAATAACCGAGAATGGTAATAAGCACAAGCATAAAAAAAGCTAATACATAAACAGGATATAAAAACCGCTGTCTCTTATAAAATTCAGGCATGTACCCAACTCCTATAAAGTAAAACTAACACAAATAGGAAATCATTCAATTTCCATTAGCGGTTAGTTGAACAGATTAAAAGCCTCCAAGTTAAGCTCCCATTAAAAGCTTCCGTCACATAATAAACTTTTATATAAATACAAATTGAAAAACCGGCATAAAATCCTTCTTTTTAGGTGGAAGAGCGCCTCCGCCCATGCATAGTAGCGGTCAGATCCTCTCCCCGCCCCATGCCAAGTGAAAACAAAGCGAGATAATGAGTACAGTTTTCATAGCAGTGACTTATATGCCAAAAACCTAAAAGTACGATTGGTGATGGAAGTTTCATTGATCTGATCTCATCTCTCGTTGTCACTTATTTTGGTTGTATTTTAGAACGTAACGAAAAGCCTAAATCAATTATACCTAAGATTGTTACTAGTGGAAACAACATTGGAATAATCATACATATGATACAACTGAGAATAGGGATCGCTTTTGCATAACCTTTTACATGCGCAAAGAAGGCTATAAATGAAAAACCTTGGAATAGGAGCAGCAATGAAAAGATGGCATATAGATTAGAAAATGCCATATATACATATGAATCTGATTCCACCTTCATAAATGTTGAAAGTAAAATACATACTACATAATACCAGACAATGCTTTTTGGCAATCGCATATCCCTAAACTTAGGCCATGGCTCTATCGTATACTTTAATCTCTTTAAAACATTCCCCGCTATTAATACTGTAATCCAAGAATATATTAAAGAAACCATTACAAGCAAACTTGGCAGAAGAATTCGAAGCATATCACTAAATTGCCCTAATAAATCTTTTTGCTCTTGGCTAATTGGCGCACCTGCTGCCTTCATTATTTTTTCACTTTGTTCCATTCCTTGTTTGAACATATCTTGCATTTCCTTAAGAAAATCTATGTTGAAAAATTGTATACTCGCTACATAAACTAGTACAAAATTAAGCAAATATACAAGCGTTCCTACCAATAATATTTCTGCTGGTCCTTTTTTCTTCTTATACATATATCCTAAAGAGATGCCTATTATGCCTGACATGAATGTATTCACAAGACTAAGTGGCGAACTAATAATGATAGTAACAAGAATCGATGCTCCAAACAGCATACATGTACTAGAAAACGGATACCTTACCATAAACAATAGAAAAGGCAATGGAAGTGCAAATATTGCAATCATACTTATAACAGGTACATACAAGAATGTTAAAAGTAAAACTGCATATACAGCTAACAAAACTGCCCCTTCTGTAATAAGCCTTGTACGTTTCATCTTTTACCTCCTATTTCTAAAAAGAAAAGCATAGCAAAATGCACAGTAGAGTCGGACTCTACTGTGCATTTCATACGCTATTATTCACCAACATATGGTAAAAGTGCCATTTGACGAGCACGTTTAATTGCAACTGTAAGTTTGCGTTGGTATTTTGCGCTTGTTCCTGTTACACGACGAGGTAAAATTTTACCACGCTCAGAAACGAAACGTTTCAATAAATCAACATCTTTATAGTCAATGCGAGTGATGCCGTTAGATGTGAAGAAACACACCTTACGACGTTTCGCACGTCCACCTTTGCGTCCTGCCATGTCTATTTCCCTCCATTCTTTGTTAAAAATAACCGATTTATACCATTAGAATGGTAAATCGTCGTCCGAAATATCAATCGGTTGACCTACATTTGAAAATGGATCGTCATTCTTCGTAAATCCAGAGTTACCTGAGTTACCTGAGTTACCTGAGTTACCAGATTGACCAAATGGGTTAGAGCCTTGGTTACCGTAACCAGCTCCTGATGGTTGCTGATTGAATGAACCACGTTGCTCCCCACCGCCATTACGCGGCTCTAAAAATTGTACGCTCTCCGCAAGAACCTCTGTTACATATACACGTTTACCATCTTGTCCCTCATAATTACGAGTTTGAAGACGTCCATCTACGCCTGCTAAGCTACCTTTTTTCAAATAATTCGCCACGTTTTCTGCTTGTTTACGCCATATTACACAATTAATAAAGTCAGCTTCACGCTCACCTTGTTGATTTGCAAATGCGCGATTTACAGCTAACGTGAAAGTAGCTACCGCAACACCATTGGGCGTGTAACGTAAGTCAGGGTCCTTAGTTAAACGACCAACGAGGATAACACGATTCATCAATCGAACCACTCTCCCTATATATCTTAATTATTTTTCTTCTTCTTTAACAACGATGTGACGAAGGATATCTTCGTTGATCTTAGCTAAACGATCGAATTCCTTAACAGCTTCTGCATCAGAATTTACGTTTAAGATCATGTAGAAACCGTCACGTAAGTCGTTGATTTCGTAAGCTAAACGACGCTTACCCCACTCTTTCGTGTTAATGATTTCTGCACCATTATTAGTTAAAACGCCTGCGAAGCGCTCAACTAAAGCTTTTTGAGCTTCTTCCTCCATGTTTGGACGGATGATGTACATGATTTCGTACTTTTTCATTACACTTTCACCTCCTTTTGGTCTAAACGGCCCATAATGGGCAAGGAGCAATTAATTATATAGTAATTACTCACGAGTTTAGATTATATCATAGTAAGTTAGATGAATCAACTAACCAATAAATAAAAAACTTGGCAAACATATGATACATTTGCCAAGTTTATATCCCTATTTTTCCTAGGAAATATAAAATTACACGTTAAAGCGGAAGTGCATAACATCTCCATCTTTTACGATATACTCTTTTCCTTCTAAACGTACTTTTCCAGCTTCTTTAGCTGCTGTCATAGAACCGTTCTCCATTAGATCATCATATGAAACTGTTTCAGCACGAATAAATCCACGTTCAAAGTCTGTATGGATAACACCAGCACATTGTGGTGCCTTCATACCTTTCTTAAACGTCCATGCACGTACTTCTTGTACACCAGCTGTGAAATAAGTAGCTAAGCCTAATAAATCGTATGCAGCACGAATCAGCTGATCTAAACCTGATTCTTCGATGCCTAACTCTTCAAGGAATACTTTTTTCTCTTCCTCATCTAACTCAGCAATTTCTGATTCAATTTTTGCACAAACAACAATTACTTGTGAATTTTCATTTGCCGCAAATTCTTTTACCATCTGCACATATTCATTTTCAGATGGATCCATGATATCATCTTCACTTACGTTTGCTACATAAAGCATCTCTTTCGTCGTAAGCAAATGAAGACCTTTAACAATTTTCATTTGTTCTTCTGTAAACTCAACAGTACGAGCTGGTTTTCCCGCTTCAAATGCTTCCTTTAAGCGAACTAAAATTTCGTGCTCATATACTGCTTCTTTATCCTTTTGTCTTGCTAATTTCGCTACACGTTCAATACGTTTATCAACAGATTCTAAATCTGCTAAAATCAGCTCTAAATTGATTGTTTCAATATCATCAATTGGATCTACTTTTCCTGAAACGTGTGTAATATTTTCATCTTCAAAACAACGAACAACTTGGCAAATTGCGTCTACTTGGCGAATATGAGATAAGAATTTGTTTCCTAATCCTTCACCTTTACTTGCACCTTTTACGATACCTGCGATATCAGTAAATTCAAATACAGTCGGAACAGTTTTTTTCGGTTCCACTAGTTCCGTTAATTTATTTAAGCGTTCATCTGGTACTTCTACAATCCCTACGTTCGGATCAATTGTACAGAATGGATAGTTTGCAGATTCTGCTCCCGCTTGTGTAATTGCATTAAATAATGTTGATTTCCCTACGTTAGGTAAACCAACAATCCCAGCCGTTAATCCCATATTTTTCACTCCTATGTCTCAATCTTCCATCATTATAGATAGTAACGAATAAAATGACAAGTTCCCTAAAAGTTCAAAAAAGTAACAGCTACCTGGAGCAGCTGTTACTTCTTCTCTATTCTTCATGCTTTACAAGAATTTTTTTCACCTTGCGATCAAACTCTCTTCGAGGAATCATTACCGAATGGCCACATCCCTCGCACTTAATGCGGATATCCATTCCCATACGAATAATTTTCCAACGATTTGCACCACATGGATGGGCCTTCTTCATTTCCACAACATCGTACAAGTTATATTGCTTTTGCTCCACTCTCTAAACCCCTCTCACAACTAATTTGCTTTTTCACTAACCATTTCTTCACGATTATATAAGACCATACGTGGATATGGAATTTCAATACCATGTAAATCAAGACGATTTTTAATCTCTTTACGAAGGGCTCTAGCAATAGCCATATGTTTCATTGGTTCTACTTCAGAGACAACACGTAGTACAACTTCAGATGCAGCAAGTGTTTGAATTCCTAATAATTCTGGTTTTGCTACCATTTCTTCATATCTTTCAGGTAATTCCTCTAATAAATCTTCAATTACCTGTTCTGCTCGTGCTATATCACCTTCATAGGAAATTGATATATCAACAAAAGCTACACTATTACTAATGGAAAAGTTCGTTACTTGTGTAATACCACCATTTGGCAAAATATGAATTTCCCCTGTCCAGCTTTTTATCTTTGTTGTGCGTAATCCAATTTCTAAAACTACACCTTCAAATTGGCCGATACGAACATGGTCACCTACTGAAAACTGATCTTCTAATAAAATAAACAATCCTGTAATAACATCTTTTACTAAGCTTTGAGCACCAAAACCGACCGCTAAACCGATTACCCCAGCCCCAGCTAGTAAACCTGATGCATTAATGTTAAATACGCCTAAAATCGCTATTAACATTATGAACATAACAACGTATGCCACAATGTTTTCAAGCAATTTCGCTACTGTAACTGTACGACGCTCTGAGATTTGAATTGGTGAACGACTTCCCATACGGAATGCATTTCTTACAATTGCTCTAGCAATACGTACTACTACTGCACCAAGTACTAAAATTATCAATATTTTTAATGTTGCCATTCCGACATAAGCCCAACGATCTGAATCTAATAAATATCTCTTGGTAGCTTCGAATCCTTGTGTTAATAAATCCATATACTTCTACCTCTCCGATAAAAATTTCTTTTTCATTCATTCTTTATTGTATCAGAAGTTTTCTCCATTTCTGAAAAAAATTTTATTGCTGTATTTGCATTTGTTCACTTTGATTCAGGTATAAAATGTAATGAATATATATATACTAGTACTATTATTTCCTGTTTTATAAACGGCTTGCAAAAATAAAGAACTTATAATTTTCCATATTACATTTTTTTCAATAAAACTTTACAGTGAATCATAAAATTTATCAGAAGGATGGATGATTCATGAATATAAGGAATTTCCGCTTGCCTTTTTTTGAAAAAGAATCACAAAATATTATGCATCACGATTTAGAGGCTTGTACAACAATTAGTGATTTTCTTCTCTCACATATACCTATTAGTCAAAATACCCCCCTCAGCCTAATTTGCATAGGAACAGATCGTTCAACCGGTGACGCCCTTGGCCCACTAGTCGGATCTAAACTAGAACAAATGAACATTCAAAATTTCCACGTATTCGGCACACTTGATGAACCAATCCATGCGTTAAATCTCGAAGATAAAATTCAGAATGTACAGACTTCAATTCCCGATTCTTTTATTATTGCCATTGATGCTTGTCTTGGAAAATCGCAAAGTATCGGTTCCATAACTGTTGGTGAAGGACCTAGTAAACCTGGTGCAGCAATGAACAAAAAGTTACCTGCGATTGGTGAGCTACACATACATGGTATCGTGAATTTAAATGGTTTCATGGAATTTTTTGTCTTGCAAAATACAAGATTAAGCCTCGTTATGAAAATGGCAGACGTTATTGCCCAAAGTATAAAGGAAACAGATCAAAAATTATCCGTATTAAAAAAAGCAAACCATCTATAAATAAAAAGATGGTTTGCTTTTCAGTTTTCCCCGGATAATAATTCTAAAATGCGATTTAAATCTTCCTTATCGAAAAATTCTATTTCAATTTTCCCTTTTTCTTTCTTTGTTTCTTTAATTTTTATACCTGTTCCAAACTTTTCTCTTAACAATGTTTCGCGCTCTTCGAAAAATATATTCCGCTCTCGCTTCACTGTCTTTGTTTCACGTGAAACGCGTTGATGAATCTGTTGAACAATTTGCTCTAGCTGTCTAACATTCAATCCTTCTTTTTCAATACGCTTTAATAAAGACTTTAGCTGTTCTTCATCTTTTATTGTAAGTAATGTCCGTCCATGTGCCATGGATAGACTTCCATTCGCAATCATTTCTTGAACAAATGAAGGAAGTGTAAGCAACCGAACATAATTAGCAATATATGGCCTACTTTTTCCAAGGCGCCTTGCTAATTGCTCTTGAGTTACATTCAGCTCATCCATTAGCATTTGATATGCCAAAGCTTCTTCCATTGGATTTAAATCTTCACGTTGTAGATTTTCTAACAAGGCAAACTCCATCATTTGCTGTTCATTTAATTCTCGAACGACAGCTGGCACCTTTTCAAGGCATGCTTCTTTTGCAGCACGGTATCTACGTTCACCAGCAACGATTTCATATCCTTTAATACTTTTCCTTACGATTAAAGGTTGTAAAATACCATGTTCTTTAATAGATGCTGCCAGTTCTTGAATAGCTTCTTTTTGAAAGTTTTTACGCGGTTGGTAGGGGTTTGGCCTTAATTCAGTTAGTGCAATTTCCTGAATTTTTTCTTCCTCTCTCACATCTAAATCTGGAAAAAAAGCATTAATCCCTCTTCCTAATCCTTTAGCCACCAGCAATCACTTCCTCTGCTAAATCTATATACACTTCTGCACCCTTTGATTTAGCATCGTACTGCATAATTGGTTTTCCATGACTTGGTGCTTCACTCAAACGAACATTGCGCGGAATAATAGAACGATATACTTTATCTCGAAAATATTTCTTCACTTCATCTATAACCTGAATCCCTAAATTTGTACGTGCATCTAGCATCGTTAATAGTACACCTTGAATTGCTAAATTTTTATTTAAATGCTTTTGTACAAGTCGAACTGTATTCAGTAATTGACTCAACCCTTCCAATGCGTAGTATTCACACTGAACTGGAATAATAACAGAATCTGCTGCCGTTAGTGCATTAATTGTTAATAAGCCTAAAGATGGGGGACAATCAATAATAATATAATCATATTCATTACGGATTGGCTGCAAAGCCCTTTGTAAACGAACTTCCCGGGAAATGGTCGGTACCAGTTCAATTTCAGCACCTGCCAATTGAATTGTAGCAGGTAGAACATCTAAATTTTCAGTTGCGGTTTTTTGTATAACCCCTTGAACATCAGCATCTTCCACAAGAACATTATAAATACATTGATCTAATTCCGACTTTTCAATTCCTACACCTGTCGTTGCGTTCCCTTGAGCATCAATGTCAATAAGCAATACTTTTTTTCCTACCTGTGCCAATCCAGCTCCTAGGTTAACAGACGTTGTTGTTTTCCCTACACCGCCTTTTTGATTAGCAATAGCAATGATTTTTCCCATGATGTCACCTACTTTCAACCTTTCTGTCTTATTCTGAAAATAATTATGTTTATTGTAACATGAAATAAAAATTTTTCTTTTGCATCCTTATTAAACTTCAAAATTTATTCCAAAACTCCTTCTTCATTTAGGAAGAAAAATATAAGAAAAGAGATCTCTCCAAAGGATGAGATCTCTATCAAATATGAATTATTTTTTTTTAGGAATCTTAATTGTGATCTGATAGTACTCATCAAATTCTTCTTCTTCAGAATTTACTTTCAGTCCACTATTTGTAACCATTTGTAGCGATTGTCTAATTGTATTCATTGCAATTCGCATATCACGACTTACCGCTTTCTGTTTTGCCTTACGCTTTGGTTTCACTTCTTCCAATAGCTTAGCAATACGTTCCTCAGCCTGTTTTACATTCAATTGTTTTTCTACAATTTCTTGTAAAACTTTCAACTGTAATTCTTCATTTTTTAAAGGAATAAGGGCACGGGCATGACGTTCTGTAATATTCTTTTCTAGCAATGCTCGTTTAATTTCTTCAGGCAACTTTAATAATCGCAACTTATTTGCGATTGTTGATTGTCCTTTTCCGAGCCTCTGCGCTAATGCYTCTTGTGTTAAATTATGTAACTCAATTAGCTTTTGATAAGCAACAGCCTCTTCAATTGCTGTTAATTCCTCACGTTGCAAGTTCTCAATGAGAGCAACAGAAGCTGTTTCCGTATCATTTAAGTTTTTGATAATCGCCGGAACTTTTTCCCATCCTAATTTCGTTGCAGCACGAAAACGTCTTTCCCCGGCAATAATTTCATACTTATCTTCTTCATATTTCCTGATAACAATTGGTTGAATGAGTCCATGTGTACGAATGGTCAACGCAAGTTCATCAATACGTGCGTCATCAAAAACTGTACGTGGTTGATAGCGATTGGGAATGATATTTGCTATCGGAATTTCTTGTATTTCTTCATGTACCTTTTTATCTATTTCTTCATGGCTTTCGTTTTGTAATTCGAATTCGCTCTCTTTATCTCCAAAGCCAAATAAACGAGAAAACGTATTTTTCATACATATTCCACCACCTTTGGGCCTATTGAATGTCCTACACAGAAATGTTTCCTATGAAACATTTACGTTTTCATTTATATAATTTAATCTTACGTCTAATAAGATTTATTTTTCAATAGGTAATTTATTGGGTGTCCCTGGCTTACGCGGATATTTCTTTGGTGTTTTGCGCTTTTTCACGATTGCTAAAATATTACGTTCACTTTCTTCAAATGGTAATTGGAAAGTAGAAATCTCTTTTAGTTCACCGCCAAGTATTTCTAAAGCATACTTACCATTTTCAATCTCTTCATTGGCAGCTGCACCTTTCATAGCGATAAATGTCCCACCTACTTTTACAAGGGGTAAACATAACTCACTCAATACAGAAAGACGTGCTACCGCACGCGCCATCACGATATCAAACGATTCACGTACACCTTCTTTTTTCCCAAATGTTTCAGCACGATCATGACAAAACGCAACATCACTTAGCTCTAATTTTTGGGCTAAATGATTTAAAAAATTGATACGTTTTTGCAATGAATCTACAATCGTTACTTTTAAATGCGGGAAACAAATTTTCAATGGAATACTTGGAAATCCTGCTCCTGCACCGACATCACAAATAGAAAACGGCTTTGAAAAATCATTATAAAAAGCAGCTGTAATCGAGTCGAAAAAGTGTTTTAAATACACTTCTTCTTTCTCTGTAATAGCTGTTAAATTCATTTTCTCATTCCATTCTACTAATGTTTCAAAGTAGATTTCAAATTGCTCTAATTGCCTAGGAGAAAGGTTAATTCCTCTTTCTCCTAGCATAGATTGAAATTGTTCTATGTTCATCTTGCCATATCTCCTTATTATTTATTGGTTCGATACTCGCGCAATTTTTCCTTGTTCAATATACACAAGTAAAATGGAAATATCAGCTGGATTTACTCCGGAAATACGGGATGCTTGCCCCATAGAAAGAGGACGAACATCTTTTAATTTTTGTCTTGCTTCAGAAGCGATTCCAGAAATCGCATCATAATCAATATCAACAGGAATCCTTTTGCTTTCCATTTTCTTCATACGCTCTACTTGTTGTAAGGATTTTTCGATATATCCTTCATACTTAATTTGAATTTCTACCTGCTCTGCAATTTCATCGTGTATTTCCACTTCACTTGGCGCAAGAATACGAATATGTTCATACGTCATTTCCGGACGACGTAGTAAGTCACTTGCACGTATTCCATCCTTTAATTCACTTCCACCAATACTGCGAATTAATTCTTGCACTTCAGGACGTGGTTTAATAATAATGCTTTCTAAACGTAATTTTTCTTGTTCAATCTGTTCCTTTTTCACAGTAAAACGCCCGTAACGCTCTTCTGGAATTAAGCCAATTTCGTGGCCAATTTCTGTTAAACGAAGATCGGCATTATCATGACGCAATAATAGACGGTATTCAGCACGGGATGTTAAAAGACGATATGGTTCGTTTGTCCCTTTTGTCACAAGATCATCAATTAAAACACCAATATAAGCATCTGAACGACCTAAAATAACCTCTTTCTTCCCTAGAGAGCGGCATGCTGCGTTAATTCCGGCCATAATTCCTTGTCCTGCTGCTTCTTCGTAACCAGACGTACCGTTAATTTGACCTGCTGTATATAAATTTTTAATTTTTTTCGTCTCCAGTGTCGGCCACAACTGAGTTGGCACAATTGCATCATATTCGATCGCATAACCTGTACGCATCATCTCAACATTCTCTAAACCAGGAATCGTTTTAAGCATTTCACGCTGGACATCTTCCGGTAAACTTGTTGACAAACCTTGTACATATACTTCCTGTGTATTACGACCTTCCGGCTCTAAAAAAATTTGATGACGCGGTTTATCGTTAAATCGCACCACTTTATCTTCAATTGAAGGACAATAACGTGGACCTGTTCCTTTAATCATACCAGAATACATAGCTGAACGATGCAAGTTTCGATCAATTAAACGATGTGTCTCTTCACTTGTATATGTTAACCAACATGGAATTTGATCCATAATAAATTTTGTAGTTTCAAAAGAAAATGCACGTGGTTTTTCATCACCCGGTTGAATTTCCGTTTTACTATAATCAATTGTATTGCTATTCACACGAGGAGGCGTACCTGTTTTAAATCTGACAAGATCAAAGCCAAGTTCCTCTAGATGCTCAGATAATGTGATAGATGGTTGCTGATTATTCGGACCACTTGAGTATTTTAAATCGCCCATGATAATCTCACCACGTAGGAATGTACCCGTTGTAATTACAACTGTTTTTGCTGTATATTCAGCACCTGATTGTGTAATTACACCTTTACATACATCATCCTCAACAATTAGACGCTCTACCATTCCTTGACATAATGTTAAATTTGGCGTTTCTTCAATTGTTTTCTTTAATTCATGTTGATATGAAAATTTATCCGCTTGTGCACGAAGAGCACGTACAGCCGGACCTTTTCCCGTATTTAACATACGCATTTGGATGTGAGTTTTATCAATGTTTCGTCCCATCTCACCGCCTAATGCATCAATCTCACGTACAACAATCCCTTTCGCTGGTCCACCAACAGAAGGGTTACATGGCATAAAAGCAACCATATCTAAATTAATTGTTAACATTAATGTTTTTGAGCCCATTCGTGCTGCTGCAAGCCCAGCTTCACATCCTGCATGACCTGCACCGATCACTATGACATCGTAAGAACCGGCATTGTATCCCATTATTATTCCTCCTAAAATTATCTATCCTTCTAAAACAACTATATGTTATTTTCCTAAACAAAATTGAGAAAATAATTGGTCGATTAAGCTTTCATGAACAGTATCACCAGTAATTTCACCAAGGATTTCCCACGTTCTTGTTAGATCGATTTGAACCATATCAATTGGCACACCGTTCTCTATTGCCTCAATAGCATCTCCAATTGTCTTTTCCGCTTGTGTTAATAAACCGATATGTCTCGCATTAGAAACATACGTCATATCTGCTGACTCAATTGTTCCTTCAAAGAATAGATCTGCTATCGCTTTTTCTAGCTCATCTACACCTTTTTCTTCAATTAGCGACGTTGTGATCATACGATTTTTACCTGCTAATTCTGTAACACGTTTCATATCAATTTGCTTTGGTAAATCTGTTTTATTTACAATGACAATAAAGTCTTTTCCTTGCACTGCACGGAATAAGCCTTCATCTTCATTTGTTAATGCTTCACTATAGTTTACTACAATTAGAACTAAATCAGCCTGTCCCATCATTTCTTTTGATCGTTCTACACCGATTCGTTCAACAATATCTTCAGTTTCACGGATTCCCGCCGTATCAATAAGTTTAAGTGGCACACCACGCACATTGACATACTCTTCAATTACATCGCGTGTTGTTCCTGCTATATCTGTCACAATCGCCTTTTTCTCTTGCACGAGACTATTTAATAACGAGGATTTCCCAACGTTCGGTCTTCCGATAATTGCCGTTGCAATTCCTTCTCGTAAAATTTTCCCTTGCTTAGATGTCTCCAATATTGTTTTAATTTCACCGCGAACATGTGTGGCTTTTTCAATTAAAATATTGTGCGTCATTTCTTCGACATCATCGTATTCTGGATAATCTATATTTACTTCTACATGAGCTAATGTTTCTAAAATTTCCTGACGAAGGCGACCGATTAATTTAGATAATCGCCCTTCCATTTGATTCATTGCTACGTTCATCGCTCGATCTGTTTTCGCACGAATCAAATCCATTACAGCTTCTGCTTGCGATAAGTCAATACGCCCATTTAAAAATGCACGCTTTGTAAATTCACCCGGTTCTGCCAAACGCACTCCTTGAGCCAAAATAAGTTGTAATACTTTATTTACAGAAACAAGACCACCGTGACAATTGATTTCTACAATATTTTCACGCGTAAATGTCCTTGGCGCTCGCATAATTGATACCATTACCTCTTCGATAACTTGATCTGTATCTAAATCAACAATATGACCGTAGTGAATCGTATGAGAAGAAACTGCCGTTAAATCTTTCCCTTTAAAAATGCGATTGACCTTTTCAATCGCATCCTCTCCACTTACTCGAACAATGGCAATTGCCCCTTCCCCAAGTGCCGTGGAAATTGCAGCAATTGTATCAAAATCCATGTCCTTTCACCTCACTTGCTTATTTCTCTCTATTTCAACATGATTTTTTCCTTCACTAAACTATTAGGATACCATAACGAACCTATCTACAAAAGAATAATAACTCATTTTATTATGTCCTCATGTAAAAAACACTAAACTTATTCACAGTGGATAAGTTTAGTGTTTTTTAGTTATCCACAATCTATTTTTCATAAATTAACAAGAAAAAAAACCGGTACTCGAATGAGTAACCGGTTATTTGGAAGATATTACAACATGTCGATGTGGTTCTTTCCCTTCGGAAGTTGTAATTACATTTGGATGATTGGACAATGCTTGATGAATAATTTTTCTCTCAAAAGAAGGCATTGGTTCTAACACAACATTTTTTTTAGTTACCGTTACCTGTTTTGCTAATCGATAAGAAAGCGATTCTAACGTATCTTTCCTCTTACTACGATAGTTTTCAGCATCAATTGTGATACCAATATATTGCTTTGTAGTGCGATTCGCAACAAGTTTTGTTAAATATTGTAAAGAATTTAATGTATGTCCTCTTTTTCCGATCAATACCCCTACATCTTTTCCAAAAAGTGTAAACTCAATTTCTCGCCCCTTTACATTTTTCGTAATCATCACATCCACACCCATTTCCTGAACAACACTTTGTAAGTATTGCTCAGCTTCTTGAATGGGATCTTTCTTCATTACAACTTCCACGATAGCTGGACGATTCCCTATAAAACCTAGAAATCCTCTCTTTCCCTCATCAATCACATTCACGTCTACTTGATCCCTTGAAACTTTTAATTGTCTTAAAGCATCTTGTACTGCCAGCTCGACTGTTTGTCCTTTAGCAGTAATTATACTCACTTGCTTGATCCTCTTGCCTTACTAGCCTTAATTTCAGGCCCTTTGATCATATACATTTGAGCGATACCAAAGATGTTACCAACTACCCAATATAGTGATAATGCTGCTGGGAAGTTAATTGCAAAGACTAAAATCATGATTGGCATAAGCCAAATCATCATTGCCATTTGTGGATTTTGTCCAGCAGTACCTGCCATTGCAAGTTTTTGCTGAATAAATGTTGTGATTGCCGCAACAATTGGAAGGATATAGTACGGATCCGCATGTCCTAAATCAAACCATAAGAAGCTATGTTGCTTAATCTCTGCCGTTCTCATAATTGCATGGTAAAATGCGAATAAAATTGGCATTTGAATAAAAATTGGTAAACAACCCGCTAATGGATTTACACCGTGTGTTTTATACAACTGCATCATTTCTTGTTGTAACTTTTGCTGCGTTGCTTGGTCTTTAGAACTATATTTCTCTTTTAACTTCGCCATTTCTGGTTGCAATGCTTGCATTGCCTTCGTACTCTTCGTCTGCTTAATCATTAATGGTAACAATGCAAAACGAATGATAAGAGTTGTGACAACAATCGCTAAACCATAATTACTACCAAATAAGTTTGCAAAATATGTGATTAACTGAGAAAGCGGGTATACGAAATATTCATTCCAGATCCCTGTACTTTTCGGTGTAATCGGCTGATTCGTTTCATTACAGCCAGTAGCAATTGCCATTAAAGCAATAACCATGACTAGTAATCCTATCTTTTTTTTCACAGCCTGCTCCTCCTTGTTTCGGTATGTATATATTGTAATTCATTTTCCTTTTCCTACGCTACTTGTTTGTTATTTTAATACCAGAGCGCTTAAAGGCATGAATTAAGCTTTTCTTCAATTGTTCGTATGTCATATCTGCACAAGGCTTCCTTGCTATTATAACAAAATCTTTTCCAGAATCTATCTCATCTTTTAATTCTGCAATCGATTGGCGAATCATACGCTTAATTCGATTACGTACTACTGCATTTCCTAACTTTTTGCTAACGGAAAGACCAATGCGAAAGTATGATTGCTCCGCTTTTTCAAGCTGATAGACCACAAACTGACGATTTGCATTTGATTTTCCATTTTGAAAAACAGCCTGAAATTCATCATTTTTCTTTATACGATTTTTTTTCTTCATATCAATTGACACTCCTGTATTTCATCAGTGGAAATTCATTATTACTAGAAAAAAAGACCACTGAACGATCAGTGGTCTACGCAGATAATACTTTTCTTCCTTTACGACGACGAGCTGCTAGCACTTTACGTCCGTTCGCTGTGCTCATACGGCTGCGGAAACCATGTACTTTGCTGCGCTTACGTTTATTTGGTTGGTAAGTTCTTTTCATTATATGACACCTCCCTGAGGAATATCTGTTAAAGACAGTCTTATAAATTATAGTTAATCAACTAGGAAAATGTCAATGGTTCTCCAAATTTTCATCAAATATTCATTTTGAACCTATTCACAATTTATTTCACAGCTGTTTTATTTCTTTGTGGATAATGTATTTTTCATTTTTTTGTATCCACAAATTTTTTTTTCACTTTTACACAGTATATCGTATTGTGGACAAGTTTATTCCACAAGGTATTGATTTTGTGGATAACTTTCTGAAATTCATTGCTATCGCTATCTTTTTTTGATATTATAGTTGTGTTTTCACCTTGGACAAGTTTTCCACAAGTTTAATTTATCCACAAATTGTGCATAACATGTGGACAGTTATAATCACATGTGGGTAAATAGTTGTCCACATTTGTGTTTTTTGTCGAAAACTCTATCTCGTATACAAACGACGTTTTTAGGTTTTAAAATACGTTTCGTATAAATATACATTTTTGTTATTTCAGGGTTGTACAATTGTTGCACAACCTTATTCTTTTACCATCTTTGTAAAGGAGGGACACCTTTGGAAAATATCTCTGATTTATGGAATAGTGCTTTGAAAGAACTAGAAAAAAAGGTCAGTAAACCAAGTTATGAGACATGGTTGAAATCAACCAAAGCACATGCTTTGAAAAAAGATATATTAACGATTACAGCTCCAAATGAATTTGCTCGTGACTGGCTAGAATCTCATTATTCAGAGCTAATTTCAGAAACACTTTATGATTTAACAGGAGCAAAGCTAGAAATTCGCTTTATTATTCCCCAAAGTCAAACTGAAGAGGAGATTGACTATCCTCCTGCTAAAAAGAAAAGAATAAATGATGAGTCTAATCACTTACCACAGAGCATGTTAAATCCAAAATACACGTTTGATACATTTGTTATTGGCTCTGGGAACCGTTTTGCTCATGCAGCTTCATTAGCAGTTGCTGAAGCACCGGCTAAAGCATATAACCCGCTATTTATTTATGGGGGAGTCGGGCTTGGAAAAACACACTTAATGCATGCAATTGGTCATTATGTCATTGAACATAATCCGAATGCTAAGGTTGTTTATCTGTCATCAGAAAAATTTACAAATGAATTTATTAACTCTATTCGTGATAATAAAGCTGTCGATTTTCGTAATAAATACCGTAATGTCGATGTCTTGCTTATAGATGATATTCAATTTCTTGCTGGAAAAGAACAAACACAAGAAGAGTTCTTCCATACATTTAATGCGCTACATGAAGAAAGCAAGCAAATTGTAATCTCAAGCGACCGACCGCCAAAAGAGATCCCGACATTAGAAGATCGCCTTCGCTCCCGTTTTGAGTGGGGACTTATTACAGATATTACACCGCCAGATTTAGAGACGAGAATTGCGATTTTACGAAAAAAAGCGAAAGCAGAAGGCCTTGATATCCCAAATGAAGTCATGCTCTATATCGCAAATCAAATCGACTCGAACATTCGTGAACTAGAAGGTGCACTTATTCGAGTTGTTGCTTATTCATCTTTAATTAATAAAGATATTAATGCGGATTTAGCTGCCGAAGCACTTAAAGATATTATTCCAAATTCTAAACCAAAGATTATTTCTATTTATGATATTCAAAAAGCCGTTGGAGATGTTTTTCAAGTTAAACTAGAAGACTTTAAAGCAAAAAAACGCACAAAATCAGTCGCATTCCCTCGCCAAATTGCAATGTATCTATCACGTGAGTTAACAGATTCATCTTTACCTAAAATTGGTGAAGAATTTGGTGGACGTGATCACACAACAGTCATCCATGCGCACGAAAAAATTTCAAAACTATTAAAAACTGATACACAACTACAAAAACAAGTTGAGGAAATCAATGATATTTTAAAGTAGTAGCTGAATAGTGTGAATAACTTCCCTTGTTTTACACACAGTCTATCCACATGTAGATAGACTGTTTTTCCGTCTCTAAATGGAGTTATCCACATATCCACAAGCCCTATTACTATTACTACTATTTTTTTATATTTATTAAATAAATAAAATCTTATACTTGCCGGAGGTTTTCGCTATGCGTTTTACAATTCAAAAAGACTATCTTGTAAGAAGTGTACAAGATGTAATGAAGGCAGTTTCCTCTCGTACAACTATTCCCATACTTACAGGAATTAAAGTTGTAGCAACTGAAGAAGGTGTTACATTAACAGGAAGCGATGCTGATATTTCGATTGAATCTTTTATTCCAGTTGAAGAAAATGGAAAAGAAATTGTTGAAATTGCACAATCGGGGAGCATTGTTTTACAAGCAAAATATTTTAGTGAGATCGTAAAAAAATTACCAAAAGAAACAGTAGAAATCTCTGTGGAAAATCATTTTATGACAAAAATAAAATCTGGAAAGTCAGAGTTTAATCTAAATGGTTTAGATGCCGCTGAATACCCATTATTACCGCAAATTGAAGAACATCATGTATTTAAAATCCCGACAGATTTACTAAAACATATGATTCGTCAAACTGTATTTGCGGTTTCAAGTTCTGAAACTCGTCCGRTCTTGACAGGTGTAAACTGGAAAGTATATAACAGCAAATTGACTTGTATTGCAACAGATAGTCACAGGTTAGCACTTCGTAAAGCAAAGATTGAAGGTCATACAATTTCTGATGAATTTCAAGCGAATGTTGTTATCCCTGGTAAAAGTTTAAATGAATTGAGCAAAATTCTAGATGAGTCTGAAGAAATGGTGGATATTGTCATTACGGAGTATCAAGTATTATTCCGAACTAAACATTTATTATTCTTCTCAAGGTTGTTAGAAGGGAATTACCCGGATACAACACGTTTAATTCCGGCAGAAAGTAAAACCGACATATTTGTAAATACAAAAGAGTTTTTACAAGCAATTGATCGTGCTTCTTTACTAGCAAGGGATGGTCGCAATAATGTTGTAAAATTATCGACATTAGAACAACAAATGCTAGAACTTTCTTCAAATTCACCAGAAATCGGAAAAGTAGTAGAGGAAGTTCAATGTGAAAAAATAGAAGGGGAAGAATTAAAAATCTCCTTTAGTGCAAAATATATGATGGATGCATTAAAAGCGTTAGACAGTACAGAAATTAAAATTAGTTTTACTGGAGCGATGAGACCATTCTTAATTCGTACAGTAAATGATGATTCTATCATCCAATTAATTTTACCAGTTCGTACTTACTAAGCGAGAGTGAGGGTTACTAGTTTGAATATGCTAGTGGCCCTTATTTGATTTTCGGGGTATTACTTTCCTAATGCAGGTTTATTTAGTACAATGAAAGAATGAACACTTTCAGAAAGTGAGCGATTTTATGAAACGTATTAAGATTTCAACTGAGTACATTACACTGGGACAATTTTTAAAGTTAGCTGATGTAATTGATACAGGCGGTGCTGTTAAATGGTTCTTACAAGAGTACGAAGTGTATGTCAATCAAGAGCTTGAAAATAGAAGAGGCCGAAAGTTATATGCAAATGATATTGTTGAAATTCCGGGGAACGGAACATTTCAAGTTCAAGCATAAAGGGGGAGCCCTTTGTATATTAAAGAATTACAATTAAAAAATTATCGCAATTATGAATATCTGGATCTCTCCTTTGAGGATAAAGTGAATGTAATTATTGGTGAAAATGCTCAAGGGAAAACGAATTTGATGGAAGCTATTTATGTATTAGCGATGGCCAAGTCTCATCGAACTTCGAACGATCGTGAACTTATCCGGTGGGATGAGGATTATGGTAAAATAAAAGGTAGATTACAAAAGCGAAACAGTTCCTTGTCTTTAGAATTAAATATTTCTAAAAAAGGGAAGAAGGCAAAATTAAATCAACTAGAACAACAAAGGTTAAGCCAATATATTGGTGAAATGAATGTTGTTATGTTTGCCCCAGAAGATTTAAATCTTGTAAAAGGAAGCCCTCAAGTACGAAGACGCTTTTTAGATATGGAACTTGGACAAATAGCTCCTGTCTATTTGTATGAGTTAAGTCAATATCAAAAAGTGCTCACGCAGCGAAATCACTTGCTAAAAAAAATGCAAGGGAATAGTAAAAATGAGGAAACGATGTTGGATGTATTTACACTGCAACTCATTGAACATGGTGCGAAAATTTTGCGAAAACGTTTTGATTTTCTGCATTTATTACAAGAATGGGCTGCTCCAATCCATCGCGGCATTAGTAGAGGATTAGAGGAACTAGAAATAGTCTATAGACCGAGCGTAGATGTATCAGAATCAATGGATTTGTCGAAAATAAAAGAAGTATACTATGAAAGTTTTCAATCTGTGAAACAACGTGAAATTTTTCGTGGTRCAACTTTAATTGGTCCTCATCGTGACGATTTACAATTCTTCGTTAATGATAAAAATGTTCAGGTCTTTGGTTCACAAGGGCAACAACGAACAACCGCACTTTCCCTAAAGTTAGCTGAAATTGAATTGATTTATTCAGAGGTTAGAGAATATCCAATCCTCTTATTAGATGATGTATTATCAGAGTTAGATGATTATCGTCAATCACATCTTTTAAATACAATTCAAGGAAAAGTGCAAACATTTGTGACAACGACGAGTGTCGACGGAATTGAACACGAAACGTTAAAGCAAGCGAAAACAATTCATGTAACGAACGGCACGGTAGATTGTGAAATAGACAGAACATAATTTCTGTTTAAATGGAAAAGTAGGTGATCTTTGTGTCAATGGAACAAAAGCAAATGCAGGAAAATTCATATGATGAAAGTCAAATACAGGTACTTGAGGGACTGGAAGCAGTTCGAAAACGACCAGGTATGTATATTGGATCTACAAGTGGGAAGGGTCTTCATCACCTTGTATGGGAAATTGTAGATAATAGTATTGATGAAGCGTTAGCAGGATACTGTGATGAAATTAATGTTAGCATCGAAGAAGATAATAGTATTCGTGTGACGGATGATGGTCGTGGTATTCCAGTTGGTATACAAGAAAAAATGGGACGTCCTGCTGTAGAGGTTATTATGACTGTACTCCACGCAGGTGGTAAATTTGGCGGTGGCGGTTATAAAGTTTCCGGTGGTTTACATGGTGTGGGTGCATCTGTTGTAAATGCTCTATCAACAGAGTTAGAAGTATTTGTACATCGTGAAGGTAAAATTCATTATCAAAAGTATGAACGAGGTATCCCAGCCGCAGATTTAAAGGTAATTGGTGAAACAGATCATACAGGAACAATAACTCGTTTTAAGCCAGATCCAGAAATTTTTACAGAAACTACGGAATACGATTTTGATACATTAGCAACACGTATGCGTGAACTAGCATTTTTAAATCGTAATATTAAATTAATAATTGAAGATAAACGCGAAAATAAGCAGAAGAAAGAGTTCCATTATGAAGGTGGAATTAAATCTTATGTTGAGCATTTAAACCGCTCGAAGCAACCGATTCATGAAGAACCTGTATATGTAGAGGG
>NZ_JBFTMC010000050.1:0-42793 GCF_056396765.1 Bacillus sp. 05T22 | reverse complement strand
TCAATGGAGAGAGGTACTGGCCTGGGAAATTTAGTTTATGGTATTTTAGGCCACCAGGCGATTGTCCTCAACAATGGTATAATCAGCCCTTTGTAGGACGTTATAAAAAGCACTGTTTTTTTCAACCAACAGCCGCAACCTGTGAACAAGTTTATAACACATTTTAAACACTGATAAAAAAGTCTGTAATTACAGAAAAACCAATCAAAAAATGAACTGCACCCTATAAAAAGACCTTTAGAAATTAAGCACTTAAAAAATGGTTCCGGTATTGTACGAAGGCACTGAAAAAGTGTTTGCTTTGAAAAAATAACACGCATTTTATCAATATGATGAAAAGAAAAAGGAGTCCATTACCTGTATATAGTAGGTGATGAACTCCTTTTTCTTATGAAGTGGACTTTTTCAGTGGCCTATATTGTACCGGAGCCATTTTTTTGAGTGTCCACGATTAGGGGGACAATTCAGATAACTTTCGTAAGCCCTTTTTATTTTTAAAAATTTTATTCTGTCAAATAGATGTCACATGAACATTTTATATTAAAAGTATACAGAATTAAACATAACCGATATAGGAGATGAATCTATGAAACAATTATTAAAATATATAGTAGTAATTTGTACTTTAACGCTTTTATGTTATGCAGCTTATATGAAATATGAAAAACAAAAGGAAATTGAAAATAATAAATTAATAATTACTGAAATCTCGAAGCAGTACGGTATACCAGAATGGATTCCACTTACAATTGCTAATCATGAAACGAAATTTAACCGAAAAGTAGTAGGTGATAACGGAACATCTTTTGGATTATTTCAGTTACACCGAGGTGGATTAGCACCTGCGCAACTATCAGAAGAAAATTTAACAGATGCGAAAACGAATGCGACAATAGCAATCTCACATATGGTGAGTTCCTATAAACGTGGAGTAAACAAAGGATTAACAGAATTAGCTCTTTTAAAATATGTTGCCAATACATCGGGATGGCCTGGAAATTTAGGAGAAGATTGGACAAATAATAATACGAAATATAATGTTGGGTTAGAGAAATCTTATAAGCTATATAAGAAAGATTAAAATATTACAAATTTCTCAAGTTTTCACCTCTTTATAGACTGAATTTTCTGTTATTTTGTTGTATAGTGAAAGAAGTGGTAGAAGAATATAAAGGGGGAAGGAATTTGAGGAAAAAACAGTTTGTAATTGCGCTTTCAGCAATGTTTTCTCTAACACTTACATCTGGCATATCTAGTATTACGGTACATGCAGAGCAGAAAGAAGAGAACTCAAAGAAATTTACTTTACCGCTAAATGGGAAAGTACCAGAAACGTTAGCTCAATCGACAAAGATTGAGTTAGAAAATGGAATGACGAAACCAATTTATTCACTTGATGAGGCAATTGTAGAAAATTTATTTGTAGAAACAGAGATTGATAGTGACCGAGATGGTAAAAAAGATCGTGTATCAATAAAAGTAATGCGACCGAAAACAGAACTAGGTGTGAAAGTTCCCGTTATTTATGAAATGAGTCCTTACCGTTCGGGAATAAAAGACGTACCAGTTTATAATGTAGATGAAGAATTACATCCTACTGGAGGCAAACCTTATGCAGGACCAGCTAATCTCGGTTCATACGGAAATTACTATGTTCCTCGTGGATATGCCGTTATTTTAGGGGAAAGCATTGGTACTGGAAAATCAGATGGATGTCCAACAACTGGTGATGAACAAGAAATCCTTGGTACAAAATCTGTCATTGATTGGGTAAATGGAAGAACAAAAGCATTTACAGAAGATGGTAAGGAAATAAAGGCGGATTGGTCTACAGGAAATGTGGGGATGACAGGTGCTTCATATAATGGCACATTGCCGAACGCTGTTGCAACAACAGGAGTTGAAGGGTTAAAAACAATTATTCCTATTGCCGCGATTAGCAGTTGGTATGATTATTACCGTGCAAATGGGGCAGTTGTTGCACCAGGTGGTTATCAAGGTGAAGATACAGATAATATGGCCGAAGCAGTATTAACGAGAAAAAATCCTGAAGTTTGTCAAAAAATCATTAAAGAGCTTACCGATGGGCAGGACCGAAAAACAGGAGATTATAATGATTTTTGGGACAAGCGTAACTACGTGAAGGATGCAAAAAATGTAAAGGCAAGTGTATTTGTTGTACATGGTTTAAATGATTGGAATGTAAAGACAAAACAGTTTTCACAATGGTGGGAAGCTTTAGGAGAAAATAATGTGCCACGTAAAATGTGGTTACATCAAGGAGGGCATGGGGGAACATCTAGTAATAACTGGCAGCAAACACAAAATAAATGGTTTGATTATTGGTTATACGGAATTGAAAATGGAATTATGAATGAACCGATGGTAGATGTACAGCGAGAAAATAAAACGTGGCAAAAATTAAAAAATTGGCCAGACCCTGCAGCAGCTCCGTCTAAAATACGTATGCTTTTAAGTAATAAAGCAGTAGATTTACCGCTTCGAATGGGTGCGGTACAACAAGTGTCTTCATTGTTAGATGATGCAAAAATTAAATCGAATCAATTACTAACAAATCCAGAATTAGAATCACCAAATCGGTTAGTATATGTAATGTCTAAGCTCGAAAAAGAAATGAGAATAAGTGGTACACCAAAAATTTCATTTAAGGGGAGTATTGATCGTCCAGTTTTAAATTTAACCGCATTACTTGTTGATTATGGCGGTGCGGAACCAGAAATTGTGACTAGAGGATGGATGGATCCACAAAACTTGAATGGAAAAGAACAGTCAACGCCAATTATACCAGGAAAAGATTACACATTTACATGGGACATGCAGCCAGATGATTATGTATTCCAAGCCGGCCATCAAATCGGAGTAGTATTAATTGCAAGTGACTATGACTATACGATTCGTCCAAAAGCAGGGACGAAACTTACAGTAAAGTTAAGTGAGTTAACACTGCCAATTGTAAAATAGAAGGAAGCCTCCGAATGTGGAGGCTTTTTTTGTACTGAAAAAAGGGGATGGATTCTAACATCAAATTGCCGAAAGGATGTTAGAAAGGGAATGAAAGAAGCGAAGAGAGTATTTCTAACTAGAAGAATACCCTACATTCTAGTATAAGTATTATGTTATTTTGAAATAACAACAGATTTATTATATAATATTTTCGTATTAATAATGGGTAATTGTGATTTTTAAAATAAGGAGAATGTATATCCTATGAAAGATGTAGATTTTATACTAGAAAGTGACGAAACATTAAAGCCATCTGAACGATTAGTATTATTACTATTAGAAAAACATAGAATTCTATATACAAATGATCTGTTAGCACTATCTAATTTATCATATAAAACATTAACGGATTCATTAACTGAACTCGTAGTAAAATCATATGTATTAAAAGATACAGGGAAGGGTAGAAGGCAAAATTGCTATAGGTTAATTTGAAAGTTATTGTATCTATAAAAGAATATAAAAATCATTTTTCGAATGAAATATAAAAATCATTTTCGTATTTTATTTGAAAAATACAATTTGAATAGGTGCCTAATAATGATTGTTTTTATATTAAAACTAATTAATCATTTTTGTATTTTCAAAAAGATATTCGAAATAGAAAAATAAAAATAAAATGTAATAAAGTCACTGCGGTACGGAGATTTTTTATTTCTATATAAATGTGGTATTTTATAGAAAGATACAAAAATATATTTTTGATTAAATCCAAAACAGTCCATTATAAAAATGAATTATTTTTTTATTTGTAACAAAGTAAGTAATGAAAATTAGGTTAATATTTATAATATTATTATGTAAACTTAAGTGGATTAAAAAGGAATTTCACATGCTTAATAGAATTATTTCATAGTTAGAAAATGAAATGAGTTTATGTAAAAGGGGGATAACAATGAATCCAATTGTAGTAATTACAAATGCTGTAATGAATGGAGAACAGGAGAAGGTAGTAGAATTAATAAATAAAGATCAAAACCTTGTGCATTCTTATACTGAAGATGGCTGGACACTGCTTCATTTGGCTGCTTATTTTGGTCATAAAGAAATTGCAAATCTTCTTCTGAAAAATGGTGCCAATTTACATGTAAAAGCGAAGAATCAAAATGAAAATACACCGCTTCAAGCAGCAATTGCAAACAAGAAAATTGAACTCGCTACATTTTTAATTAAGCAAGGATCGGATGTTAATGCTGTACAAAGTGGTGGTTGGACAGGACTTCATGAAGCAGCTTTATTAGGCGATGAAAAAATTGTAACATTACTTATTCAAAATGGAGCAGATAAAAGTATTAAAAAAAATGATGGTAAAACAGCATATGATATCGCATTAGAGAAGGGACATCAGCATCTTCTATACCTTGTATAAGGGAAATCGAAATAAAAAATACATATAAAATATGAGAATAATAGAGTAACAAAAAAGATTGGCAGCAATTCAATGCTACCAATCTTTTTTTAGAAGTCTCGTATATATGTTAATTCTTCTTCTAATAGAAGTGGGCGTACAGAAGCAGCAGTATTTTCTGCTGCTTGATTAGCTGTTTTTGCCCCAGGAATAGCAACAGATACAGCAGGGTGTGAGAGTACATAACGGAGGGCCAATTGTCCCAAAGTTCGTTTAGGGTTTGAAAGGTATCTCAATTGCTCAACCTTTCGTAAATCATCTTGAAACCATGTTTCTTTTGGCCAATCTTGTCGTAAATCGCCCTCAGGAAATGTTGTTTGCTCTGTAAACTTTCCAGTTAATATCCCCATTTTTAATGGCCCACGAATAACAGCCCCTAAGTTTTGCTCTTGTAAGTAAGGTAAAATATCATTTTCAGGTGCCCGGTTAAGTATGCTGTAGTCAAGTTGTACAACATCAATTTCACCGTCTTTATTAAAGTTCTTAATATATTGTAAATCATGTGTAGAAACACCAACCGCTCTTACTTTTCCATCTCGCTTTAAAATTTCAAATGCGCGAAGGAACGCTTCGGTTTCTTCTTTTTTGTCCCACCAAATATGACAAAAGTAAACATCAATATAATCTGTTTGCAGGCGAAGTAAGCTGGTTTCGAATACTGCAATTACCTTTTCTACTGTATCGTAGACAGGTTCTCCATCAGGATCATAGTGATGACCAATTAAACCTCCCTTTGTGGAAAGGACGATATCATTTCGATGTTCTTTTATTGCTTGGGCCACTAATTTTTCACTATGGCCTAACCCATATACATCAGCGGTATCAATAAAATTCACGCCGCATTCTATTGCCTTTTTCATTGCTGTGATAGAATGTTTGTCATTTACAGGACCCCATTCATCGCCACCAATTGCCCAAGCGCCAAATCCAATTTCAGAAACGATTAAACCGGTTTTTCCTAATGTGCGATATTTCATTTGTTTACCTCCTTAATTAAAGCAATTCCTAATAAACTATTCAGTGAAAAAGCGAATGTGTTTGAGAGATACGTTTGTTAAGAGTGAATTAAAAACATAAAACACTATTTTAGAGCACAAAAAATAAATATTTAATCTGAAATATAGATATGCCGTCGAAAGCTATCTCTAATTGGTTAATTTATGAGATTTTTTTATGGAGGAGCTTATTTTACGAGAAGAGAATTTAGGTTAGTAAGAGAGTATACCTGTGGTAGTGAAATAAAATGGGTTAGGGGGATTTAAAAAATGAGGAAACTCAAGAAAGTAAATGTTCCTAATACACCACAACAAACACAGTCTAATGAATACCGAGTTATGAATAAGAGAAAATTGCGTCGGTTTATTTTAGCTTTTATTTTTATTTTTTCAGCAACTTTTTATGTTCAATATATCCTTACTAAGCAACAAGAAATGATTGTAGAAAAGCGAGATACGATTAAAAACCAGCAAAAGCAATTACTTTCTTTAGAAAAAGATTCGCGTTATTTAGAGAGTGAAGTTGAAAATTTGACAGATAATGAAGAAGAAATTTTAAAGTTTGCGAGGAAAAAGTATCAATTCTCTAAGCCGAATGAAACTATATTTGTACTACCTAAGTAGATATACAGTAATGAAAGGAAAACATCTGTAACAGTTAGCAAATAGCTAACTGTTTTTTTATATATTAAATATTTTTATTCGTTCTTTGTAGGCAGTAATACTTTCTTATTTTATAAAAAGATATGTCATAACTGAGAATCTTTAGAGATGATATAATTCTCAAAAAAGGAGAGGGTAATATGAAAAAAGCAGACTTTATATATGAATTAGAGAAACGGATTGAAAGTATAAACGGAGATGTAAGTGTCATGATACAAGGGGGAATTATGTATCGGTACAATGAACAATTGGTGCATCCATCAGCTAGCCTTATTAAGTTACCTATTCTTTCGTGTGCTATAGAAAACATAAAGGATGGAACCTTAAATCCATATGAATTAATTCCTATTTCATCCCTCGAAAAGACTGGAGGAAGTGGCATTGTTGCTGCATTACATACACCAAATGTAACGATACAAGACCTCATTACATTGATGATTACAGTTTCTGATAACACTGCGACAAATTGGCTTATAAATAAGTTGAAAATAAATGATATTCAAAAACATATTGATTCACTGCAGCTAAATGGAACGAAACTACAACGATATATGATGCAAACATCTAAAGAAACGGGAAAAGATAATTTCGCAACAGCTGAAGATATTGTAACTCTACTAAAGCATTATGAAAACGAAGAACAATTTTATAACCCACTTCAAATGCAGCAATTTACCCATAAATTATGTGGGAAGTTAGAGGGGATAGAAGGACTTTCCATAGCAAACAAAACAGGAGAACTGCAAACTGTTACACATGATGTTGCACGATTGAACATAAATAACCACATGGTATATGTAGCTGTTTTAAGTTCAAATGTTGAATGTGTAAATCATACGAATTATATATTTTCAGAGATTGGACATTTAATTGTACAATATTTACTGAAATAAATATTGTTAAAATTCTGTAAATTGTATATAATATACAGTAAGCGAATACATTTCTTAATTAACGATGAGTCTACAGCTTATTCGCCTGTTAAGAAAACCGTTATCCTTGTATAAGAAAGGAAGATTTATGTGTACGCTTCTAATACGATTTATATCGTAGGGGACGCAAAAGCACCTCAAAACAATCCAATTACAGAAAAATTTAAAAGCTACTTTGTTGCATTTGTTGTTGAAAAAGATACAGGGAAAATTGTGGATACAGATTGTTCAGCAACAATTTCATTAACGAGCCAATTTGTAAAACATTTATTTCTACATAGAAATATGAATGATCCACAATTAGTAGAAGAAATTAACAATCGTTATTTCGGATCGTCTCAAAAAGCATTACTTGTAGCATTAAAAGATGCACAAAAAAAATATAATCAAATCGCTGCTTTGTCTACACATTCATAGACAAAATCCAGCCATAAGATTCATTCTTATGGCTGGATTTTTTTATTGGACAGAAAGGATGAATGAAATGAAAATCATGGATCTAACAGTAAAACGTCGCTATATCAAGCTTCATACACCATTTAAAACAGCTTTGCGCACTGTAACCGAGATTGAGAGTATTGATGTTTTTATTCACACAGATGAAGGGATTGTAGGAAAAGGGGCTGGGGCTGCGACTCCGGTTATTACTGGGGATTTTGCAAGTGGAATGGAAGAAGCTATTTTAGGACCAATTCGCTCTGTGTTAGTCGGGAAAGAATTGCAGCAATTTCAAACGTTGTTGTTACAGGTTCAAATGAGCTGTATAGGAAATACGAGTGCGAAGGCAG
The DNA here is from genome assembly GCF_056396765.1 of Bacillus sp. 05T22. Lineage (NCBI taxonomy): Bacteria > Bacillati > Bacillota > Bacilli > Caryophanales > Bacillaceae > Bacillus > Bacillus sp. 05T22. The sequence continues at coordinate 34,983 of NZ_JBFTMC010000050.1, read as the reverse complement.
CGGTTGATATGGCTTTATATGATGTATATTGTCAGTTTCATAATATTCCATTATATGCGTTATTAGGTGGAAAGAAAGAGATTCAAACAGACATTACAGTAAGTGTTGATGAACCTTTATTAATGGCGAAAGAAGCAAAAAATCATGTAGAAAAAGGCTTTAACACATTAAAAGTTAAAGTTGGTAAATCAACAGAATTGGATTTAGAACGTATTGAAGCGATCAAAAATGTTGTGCAGGAGGATGTAACTTTGCGATTAGATGCAAATCAAGGATGGAGTCCAAAAGAAGCTGTATCGATTATTCGAGAAATGGAAAATAGAAATTTAAATATAGAATTTGTAGAACAGCCCGTTCATGCGAAAGATTGGGAAGGAATGAAATATGTAAAAGATCATGTGCAAACACCAATCATGGCTGATGAAAGTGTTTTCTCGGCGCAAGACGCTTTAAAGCTTGTTCAAGGACAGTACGCTGATTTATTAAATATTAAATTAATGAAATGTGGCGGGATACGGGAAGCATGGAAGATTGCCGATATTGCTGGCGCTGCCGGTGTAAAGTGCATGGTTGGTAGCATGATGGAATCATCGCTTTCTGTGGCGGCAATTGCACATGTAGCAGCCGCTCATCCAAATATTCACTACTTTGATCTTGATGCTCCTTTATGGTTAATGGAAGAGCCAAGCGGAATCACATATAACGGACTAAGGGTAAACCTGCATCACGCAGTGAATATAGAATAAAGTTTCAGCAGAAGAGTTGTTTTTGAGGTCACGTTTTGTTTGAGCAGGGAAAAATATGAATAAAAAGGAGGATGTGTTTATGAGGAAACGCATTACTGTGCTTTTTAGTTGTTTGTTAGTATTTTCATCTATTTCTGTTGTGAATGCTGAAGAGGTAAAAAGTAATCAAGCGTATGTAGATGTGGCAGCAGCAACATTATGGACTGGGCCAAATTTGCTTCGTCCAATTGATGAACCAAGTGCGATGAATCCTGTTAATCTATGGAAATGGACGAAATCGATGACGCTCGATGAAAAGCTTTGGTTAACAAGTACAAATAAATTAGAAACACAAGCTTTATTGGGGCAAGAAGTAACAATTATTGATCGGCAAGGTGAGTGGGCAAAAGTAGTTGTTCATGGTCAGCCAACGCCAAGAAATGAAGCGGGATATCCAGGATGGGTCCCGGTAAAACAGCTAACCTATAATCAAGAATTTGCAGAGAAAAAGGAACAACCATTTGTTCTTATTACAAAACCGACAGCTATTTTATATATTAATCCATCTGATAAATATAAATCTTTAGAGGTTAGTTATAACACACGCTTACCACTAATAAGTGAAGATAATATGTCGTTTCGTGTATTATTACCAAACGGACAAAAAGCATGGTTACGGAAAAATGATGGAACGGTTTATAAATCGCAAAATGACATTCCTGTTCCAACAGGCGACGATTTAGTGAATACTGGGAAGTTATTTTTAGGATTGCCGTATATATGGGCTGGAACAAGTGGTTTTGGCTTTGATTGTTCTGGTTTTACACATACAATTTACAAATCTCATGGTATTACAATCCCGCGTGATTCCGGTCCACAATCAAAAGCAGGTATTGCTGTTGAAAGAGAAAACTTGCAAAAAGGTGATTTGCTGTTTTTTGCTTACAATCAAGGAAAAGGAAGTGTTCACCACGTAGGAATGTATATTGGAGATGGGAAAATGATACATTCTCCAAATGCAGCGAAAACAGTTGAAATTATACCAGTAGATACACCTGGTTACATTGAAGAATATGCAGGTGCACGTCGCTATTTACCTTAAGATGAAAGATTAATAGGGATTTAAAAAGGGGGTTTTAAAGTGAAAAAGGTTATTCGCTTTTCATTGGTTAGTACGTTACTTCTTTCTTCGTTTTTAGCTGGTTGTGGAAAAGAAAAGACCACTACAAAACCAAAAGAAGAGAAGAAAGTATTGCAGTTAACAGAAACAGGAGAAATTCCATCATTAAATTCCTTAAAAGTAACAGACGCTGTTTCATTTAATGTATTAAATAATGTAATGGAAGGATTAGTTAGACTTTCAAAAAACGATGAGGTCATTCCTGGAATTGCTCAAAAGCATGAGATTAGTAAAGATGGGAAAACATATACATTTCATTTGCGTGATGCGAAATGGTCTAACGGTGATCCTGTAACAGCACATGATTTTGTATATGCTTGGAAGCAACTTGTTAATCCAGAAACGGGCTCTGAATATGCATATATCATGTATGATGTGAAAAATGCAGAAAAGATAAATAAGAAACAAATTGGATTGGATGAATTAGGAGTAAAAGCTCAAGATGATAAAACGTTTACTGTAGAGTTAGAACATCCTGTCCCTTATTTTACAAAATTACTTTGTTTACCATCCTTTTATCCAATTAATGAGAAGTATGCGAAAGAACAAGGAGATAAATATGGTTTAGAAGCAAATAAAACTCTATATAATGGACCATTTACATTATCAGAATGGAAGCATGAAGCAAGTTTTACAATGAAGAAAAACAATCAATATTGGGATAAAAAAGAAGTGAAATTAGATGAAGTAAATTACCAAATTGTTAAAGAAATTTCGACCGTAGTAAATCTATATCAAACAGATAAAGTTGATCGTGCTGTTATTTCAACAGAATTTGTTGATAAATATAAAAATGATAAAGAATTGAAACAATATACAGATTCGGTTATGTATTTCTTCCGATTTAATGAAAATGTACCAATTCTAAAAAACAAAAATGCCCGCCTCGCACTTAGCATGGCTTTTGATAAAAAGGGACTTGCGACTTCATTTTTAAACGATGGATCAGTACCTGCAAACTACTATGTTCCAAATGGCTTTTTAAAAGGGCCAGATAAAAAAGATTTCAGGGAAACAACGACAGAGTTTAATAAAACGAATGTGAACAAGGCAAAGGAATATTGGGAAAAGGCCAAGCAAGAAACAGGAACGAATGAAGTTACGTTAGAAATGTTAAACTATGATTTAGAAAACTTTAAAAAAGTAGGGGAATATATTAAAGAACAACTAGAGAAAAATTTACCAGGATTGACGATAAAAGTGAAACTACAACCACATTCTCAAAAACTAGCGTTAGAGAAAAAGAAAGAATATGAAATGTCATTATCACGTTGGTTACCGGATTATCCAGATCCAATGACTTACTTAGAGGTCTTTATTTCAGAAAGTGGTGTCAATAATACTGGCTATGCAAATGCAGAATATGATGCATTAATTAAAAAGACAAAAATGGAATTAGGAAATGACGAAAAGGCACGTTGGAAAGCGATGCAAGATGCAGAGAAAATGCTATTGGATGATGCGGTAATTGCACCGGTGTTCCAGCGCGGATTATCTTATTTACAAAAACCATATGTTAAAGATTTATATGTACATCAATTTGGACCCGCGACTAGTTTGAAATGGGCAGATGTGAAAAAATAAAATGAAGTATAAAAAAAACAGACTGTGCTTAGAGAACAGTCTGTTTTTGTATATAACAATGTTTCATTCTTGAAATTAATAAAAGAGAGAAAATTCATGCTATAATTTACCAGGATGAAAATTAAGATTTTATTGAAGGGGGAAAAGGATATGTCTATTAATGTGAATGTAAAATCAATGAATACGAAAAGACTCTATATGAGAAAACCTAGTTTAGAAGATGTGGATGCTTTCTATCAAATTGTAAAAAACAATGAGGTAGGTAAGTGGCTTGCTATATCTAGAGGGATGTCACGAGAAGAAACTGAACAATATATTGGAAAACTCATAGCGCATTGGAATGAACATAATTTTGGTGTATGGCTTATATTCAATCCTATCACGAGAGAAATGATGGGACACTGTGGTTTAAGGTATATTGATGGAACAGAAGATTTAGAAATCATGTATCTTCTCGATCCGAAGTTTTGGGGAAATGGATATGCTACAGAGGCAGCACATGCATCGATCCAATATGCTTTTCATGATTTGAAAGTCAAAAAATTAACTGCAAGAATTAGAATTGCCAATGAGAAGTCAAAAAATGTTTTAGAAAAGGCTGGATTTAAATACACACATGATGTGGATTTTGATGGACATCAATTATCATATTATGAGTATAAGAATTTGTTTCGATGAAAATTTGAATATTCATATAAACTATCCAGATAGTTTGTAAATATCGTATAGATTTGTATACAAGTTTAACTTGTCGAAAGATAAAATCATTACTGAATTTAGAGTGTGAAAGAAATAGAAAATCTTGTATAATTAAAATGTTTACTTGGAAACATTTCTTATAATGAATGCGTACATAAGTTGTGATAAGAGGAGGAAATACATGTAAATGATAGATGAATAGAATGGAGCATTTTTACGGAATAAAGGAGAAGAGAAAGAATGATGACGTGTTGTAAGCAAGGGTTAGAATTATTAGTAGACATGCAATATCGAGGTAATAAGAGAATGATTGTAAGTGGTTCTATAATAAGGTGGGTCAACAAATGAAGATGAAACATGCTTTTGGCCCAATCATTTTAGCATGTATAATCTTTATCGTTATATTGCTTATTCCATCTAAATATCTAGTTTCACTTATTAGTAATGAAAAGGTAGAAGATGCGGCGACTTCATTACAAAAAGAAAAATTACAAGGTGTTTTTTTACAACAAAAAATGTTAGAGAATTCGAAGTATTTACCGATGTACGGTTCATCTGAATTTTCCCGAATGGATGCATATCATCCGTCTAACTATTTTAAAGTAAAACCCGAAGGATTTACACCGTTTCTAATAGGAACTGGCGGAACGCAGAGTCTTGCTCATATTTTAAATGTGACTTCCACAATGGATCAATTAGAAGGAAAAAAAGTAGTATTTATTCTTTCACCACAATGGTTTACCAAGCAGGGGGTAAATGAAGGTAACTTTAGTAGTAACTTTTCTAAACAGCAAACATATCATTTTATTTTTAATGATCAAATAAAACCTGAAATGAAAAAGAAAATTGCGAAGCGGTTGCTAGATTTTAATGTTGTCCGTAACGATTATATATTAAAAACCTCATTAGAAGGTATTGTATATAATGATACAACTCATAAGATAAAAGCAGGAGCATTTAAGCCAGTTGCCTATATAAACCGAAACATTGCGGATCATAAAGATTTGGTGAAATCTATATTCAATATAAAGCCAAAAAAAGAACAAAGAAATATGGAATTACGTTCACTTTCTTGGGAAGAAGCAAGAAGGCATGCTGAACAAGTTGGGAAAGTGGAGTCTACATCAAATACATTCGGAATTGAAAATCCATATTACTACAAAAACAAATTTCAAAAGAAATTACATGGATTCAAGGGATATAAGGCAAACGAATCTTATGATGAATCGCCAGAATATGAAGATTTACAAATTGTTTTAGATATTTTTAAGCAAAAGAAAGTGAAGCCGCTTTTTATTTCTGTTCCTGTAAATGGACCTTGGTATGATTACGCAGGATTCCCAAAAGAACGCCGTGATGTTTATTATAAGAAAGTTCGGGAACAGGTTGAGAAAGAAGGATTTCCAGTTGTAGATTTTACTAGTCATGAATATGACAAATACTTTCTAAAAGATACCATTCATTTAGGATGGAAAGGCTGGGTATATGTGGATGAAGCATTACAACAATTTCATGCAGGGAAATAAATTTTAAGATTAAACCAAAAACAGGAACGGCTTTTTAAGCTGCTCCTGTTTTTTAATACTTATTATCAATTGGGAAAAGAAAATATGAAGTTAAATGATTACTTTTGGATTCTTATTCAACATGATGTAAAGCATAAAGAAGAAATTGTTGATTTTTTAAAAAGTAACCAGATTCAATTATAAAAGTATAAAGATTCAAAAACACCATCAATTCAATTGATGGTGTTTTTTTAAGTCACTATCTTAAGTGATTCATTTAAACAAGTTTTCTTCGTTTCTTTAGCCATATTTTTAAAGTGAAATACAAAACAATTAGTATTACTCCGCCAATTGCAAACGATGTTACATATGGCCCAGCAACTTCATTGATATTGCCCCAATTTTCTCCTAGCTTTTCACCTAAATAGATAAAGATGATTGACCACGGGATAATCGCAAGCGCTGTAAGGGTAATAAATCGGATAGGTGACATTTTTGTAATGCCGGCAGGGATTGAAATGGCATGACGAACGACTGGAATGAAGCGTGCTGTGAAAATAACACCGGTTCCATAACGATTAAACCATGCTTCTGCAGAATCGATTTGTTTTTTATGAATGAAAATGTACTTGCCATAACGCTCTAGTACAGGTCTTCCTCCGTAACGCCCAATCCAATAAATAAAGATTTGTGCGATAACACCACCAATCGTACCAAATACAATGGCGCCTATAAATGAGATGTTTCCTGAGAATACTAAATAACCTGCATAGGCGAGAACGATTTCGCTTGGGATAATCTCAATCATGAGTCCAAGCATAATGCCCCAATAACCAAGGCCTTCTAAAAATGATAATACGGAATGAATAAAACTACCTAACATGTTGCACCTTCTATATGAGATTTTTTTAGAGTAAGAGAAAAAATATTCCTTGCATTTTTAGTATACGGGAAATTATGAAAGAATAGGTGTGGAATTTTATTTTAAAAGATTAATTTCATAAATAATTATTCGCTCGTCCCAAAAAATGAAACGAGCGAATAGTCTTTACTTCCTTACTTTTAATTTTTCTAATTCTTTTTGTACTGCTTCTTTTAGTTCAATCTCTGTATCGTCTGTATAAGAAATAGGCTTTATTTGATTAAAGTAGTTACTTGCTGAGGCCTCAGCTTCTATTTTTTGAATATAACTTTCTACTCTTGCGAAGCCTTTCACTGCATTTTCTGTATGAAAAGATGCAAGAGCTTCATTGTTTTCTTTCATTGTACGTGCTACATGTAACCTGGAAGCAAGTATGAGTTCTTTATATTGTAATTCTTGGTATTCTTTTTGTAGTTTATCAATTTGCTCATATAGGATTGAAGTTTGTTGTTTTACTACATTGTACTGTTCATGATACATTTCTAGTTTTTTCTCATGTGCAATTTTTTCTTGAAGTGCTAATTGTGCCATATCATCTTCATTGCGAGACACCGCAAGCTCAGCCTGACGAAATCTTTTTGCAATAACAGCCTCTGTTTCTGTAATAAGAGATTCATATTTTTTTTCTAGAAATAGCTGCTGAGATAAAGCTTGTTGTGCTTTTACCACTTGTTGCTCCGTTTCTCGTATGTATTGTTTTAACATACTTACCGGGTTTTCTATATAGCTGTCTACTGTATAGTCAGTTGTAGAATGGGGTGAGTTTTGTTTTCTTTTTTTATAAAGCCAAATTGGAAATACCACGACAACGAAAAGAGGGATCAGTGGTAATATACCAATGATAATAAGAAGGATACCAATCCATTTTCTTATTATTTGACCTTCTGTCTTTTTGAGGATAAACCATCCTAAAAGAATGAAGCTTAACTCAATTGTGAAAAGAATAAGGGAAATCCCATCAAATTTTTCTTTATGATGCTTTTCATAATGTTGAAAAGGCTTCTCGTTTTCCAAATTCTCTTGTTTGAGATGATGTCTTTCATCTTTAAGGTAAGAAGCTTGTCCCCTATATTCCTCAGCAAAGGCCTCACGTTTTGCATGATGCCATCTTTCCATCTGCAATCCGTGGGTTCCTAAAAATACTGCCAAAAGGGAGAAAGCAATAATACTTACCCATATAAGCCAACGAAATTTTGTACGCTTCTTTTTTTGTTTCTTCACATTCTCACCTCCTGCCATATATTTGTGTTTCTTTCATAACTGGAAAAATGAGATTCGCATAACGGTCATAACGTACAATTTTGAAATTTTATTTTAGCTTCACCATCTCCTTTGTGTTTGTATTACTTATAGTAAAGCGTAGAAATTAGAGCCGTGTGAAAGTTTGATGGAGATAGAATGAAAAGTATATTAGAAATTTCTCATCTTGTAAGTGAACCGTTTTTTTAGTAGATATTTAGTAGATAAAAGAAGAAAAAACTTCAGTTCATAGCCCTAGTATTACAAAGTTTTTTTAAAAAGAGAGAAGAAGAGCGAACAGTGGGAGATTTTCTTTGCTTAATTAATGAAGTAATATTAGATGAAATACAGTATTTTACTACTTTGAAAATTGTTGAAAGGGAAGAATTAGTACAATTATCTCTTCTTCCCTTTCAAAATTTAAAGTGGGAAGGAGAGATGAAAGAAGATTTTGTGACCTATAAAGAAAGATGCGTATTTGGAATTTTAACTGAGAATAAGAATCTTAATATTTTTATGAATAGAAACTAGTATTTTGATGATATTTTAAAGACTTCAAAGTATATTCAAGATGTAGTTTATTTATTGCGGAGAGAGTGTGTGTATTATTTGTAATACAAAAGTTCTAAAAAAGAGGAGCGCTTTGCGCTCCTCTTTTTTATGGCTTTACATCTAAATTTTGTAAAAATAATGTTGCAGAAACATAGCGTTTCGCTAACATTTGTACATATGCGGTATGTACAGAGAGCGTTGCGATAATAATCGCATTGCGAATGGCTTCTCGTTGCTCATTGTTGATTTGATCAAACTGACTTGCGATTTTATCTGCTTTTTCTTTTACAATATTTTCAATTGTACGAATGGTATCAGTCGCGTTTAATTGTAAACAACCACCTTGATTCAATTCCTCAAATAAAGAAGAATAAGCGACGTATAAATGAACAGGATTGATTAAATCATCACTTCGATCTGCTGGATCATTTACGATGAGTCTTAACAGCTTACGAATGGATTCAAAATCAAGTGCTGTTTTTAAATCTTCAACAATGAATAATAAAGCTGCTTGTTCGATAGAATATTTTTTTCCTTTTTGTGGTGAACCAATCATTTCTTTTATATCTCGTTTTACCCAGTTTTGCATAGCTGTTACAGAAAAACTGGTATTTTCAATTTGATTACCAAGCGCAACGATCTCATTTAAAGAAAAGCCAATATCTGTATCTTCAATTTTAATGAGCTTTTCAAAAATAGGCGAAAGAGCGGTTGTAATAAAAGCTGTAACACTTTGTCCACATTCAATATCTTTTTTATGTGACTTTGCCCAAGCTTCTTGTAAAATAACGAGAGGCTTTTTTGCATTCCATCCTCTAAGAGAAAGAAGGAGCATTGCCATTTCGTTTCGTGTGAGATGAAATGTTTCCATCTTTTCACCTCCAAAATTATAAAAGTTCTTATGAACTTATAATATGTTTTGTTGCTTGTAAAGTCAATTCTGTTTTTTATTATTTTTCCTGTCATTTTATAAATTGTTAATAAAGTTAAATAAATAATACTTGCTTATTATAGAAAAAGTTCATATAATAGGTTCATAAGAACTTTTTGTTTAACTTTAAAAAAAATCTATCATTCTTATTTCAAAGAAAGATAGATTTCACATATATCTATAGTAAAAGGAGAATGGATATAATATGTTGAAAAAAATCGTTACAGTAATGACTGCATTAATGGTTGTTTTTGGGGCTAGCAGCTTTGTTTTCGTAGATCATGCGGCAGCGAAAAGTTACAAGTCAGGTCAAAAATCATTTACACCAAGTTCAGGACAAAAATCAAAAGTTGATTTAAACAAAAAAGATTCTAATGTGAATGCACAGAAAACAAACCCTGATACAAAAACAAAAGCATCAAACACAGCACCAAAGAGTAATAAAGGGAGCTTTATGAAAGGTTTATTACTAGGTGGTCTTGGTGGTCTACTAATGGGAAGCTTATTTGCAAACATGGGAGCACTTGGTTCTGTATTAGCGTTCATGGTAAATATGCTAGTAATGGCTGGTATCGTAATGTTAGCGATTCGAGCATTTAAATATTTCAAAAATCAACGTAAGAAACAGGCAGAAGAAGCAGTATGGAAACGATGAAAATTTCTGAACAAGAGCTGATAAACGCACTATGTGTGTATATCGCAGAAAAGCGACAAGTTGGCCCAGAAGCAGTTTTAGTTGAACTAATGTATGATGATGACTATGGTTTTTCTGCTGAAGTAGAAGTAAATGGTCGTAGGCAAATTTTAATTCAAGCAAACTTAATTGAAGCACTTCGCTTATGGCTTGATAGGGAATATAATGTCAATCCGTTTGCGGCAAGATTGCAGCTTGAGTTAGATGATGAAGAAGGTATTTTCGCATTGGCGAATTTAAATAACTCGGATGAGTAGTCAAAAGGAGCTGTTGAGATTAATTTCAACAGCTCCTTTTAGTATGCACATTTTTAATGAAATAATGAACCTAGTAGTTAAGTGAGGGTGAATACCTTTGCTTCTTCATTTGTGTGCCCAGCTAAGCTGGGCACTATTCTCTAGGCAATGAATTATACAATTTCTTGAGGCGGATTTTGATCATCCTGATTTAAACAAAAATGACTCCAAAGTTCATTCATTTTACGTCTACCAGCGGTAACCATTGGGTTAAATTGAATTGCAGCTTGTTCGCGGACAGCCTGGACATTTTGGATAGCTTGCTGTAATTGTTGTCCGACTGAGTTTAATTCTGTACAAGCATGCTTAACAATTGAAAGACCGGCAACAGTTCCTTGCGCCATAGCAATTTTTCCACTTTCAATTCCAGTAATATTTCCAGCTACAAATAATCCGTGAAGAGGGGTTTCCATTGTCTCTGAATGGAATGGGACATGTCCACCCAGTTCAGGAATGTAATGGAATGGGCATCCTGCTACGGCAGCGAGCTCTGCAAGTGGATATAATCCTCCTGCGATACAAACAAAGTCTGCTTCATATATTTCTTCTGATCCTTTTATAATATTTCCTTTCGAATCAATGTTAGCAACACGAACGCCCTCCACTTTATCCGTTCCGATAATTTCAATTGCAGCTTTGCAAAGGTGGAGTGGTGTACCATTTATTTTTATACCGTTATTCGGATAAAAGGTTAAACCAGCTTTTCGAATCCAATCATGTTTCATAAAGCGACTTCCGATGCGTAGTAAAGCTGATGGGGCAAGGTGAGCAGCATTTAATAGTGACTTTAAAACTTCCTCTGGTTCACCAGCTTTTTGGCTAAGGTCACTCTTTTGAGGGAGTACGATATGATCAACAGTAATACCAGCTAGTTGTAATTCATTTAAAATTGCAAATGATAAAATATTGGCTCCGATAATAATTCCTTTTTCCCCAACTTGGACTCTATGAACATTTGTCATAACTTGAGCAGCGCCAATTGACATGACTCCTGGAAGAGTCCAGCCAGGAAGTGGGATAGAGTATTCAGCAGCCCCGGTAGCAAGTAGTACAAAGGGGGCTTCAATTGTACCTATGCTTGTATGTACATACCAAATGTTTTCGTCTTTTTCTAAATTGTATACTGACACACCACATCGAATATGAACTGAGAGTGCTTTCGCTTTTTGATGAAGGCGTTCTGATTCCTTTATTCCGTTCCACCATTCTCCAGTTGGTTCTTGATGTAATTGTCCTAACAATCGTCCGCCAGGCTTCATAAATTCATCAATAACAAGTACGTTAAGTCCAGAACTAGCGCAAGCAATTGCACCAGCTAATCCTGCTGGTCCCGCGCCAATTACAATTACATCCATCATCGCTTTTCCACCATCTTTCTAATAATATTTGGATGCTGTTTACCACTTTCAACAACCATTTCGTTTTCTACAACAGTTAAGCACGCCCGGACGTTCATTTGATTATTAACTGTTACGCGGCATTCAGAACAATGTCCAATGTTGCAGTAAATTCCTCTAGGTGTACCACTATCTTCGTGAACGCGTAACGTTCTAATTCCATTTGCAAGAAGGGCAGCAGCAATCGTTTCATTTTCATATGCTTCGTATTCTTTACCATTAAATTGAAATGAAATACGTTTCCTATCGTCTAAGTTTCCTAAAATAGGGTGATGTAAAATTCTATTCATTGCTTTTCACCTACCGCTCCAAAAGTTACTGCGCGTATTGGTGGTTGATATTTTAATGGAATCTCATGAGGTGATGTTCCAGGATTTGCACTTTCTATCATTCGATCTATTGTCGTTCTACATGTACGCCCCCCGCAAAAGCCCATCCCAGCACGTGTTCTTAGTTTTAGCTCCCGAGCCGAGCAATTATATGTAGCAATTGTCGATTGAAGTTGTCCGTATGTAACTTCTTCACAACGACAAATAATTAAATTCTCTTTATTAGACATGTATATTCCTCCTCTAGTTCGGTTTACAAAAATTATAATGCAAAAGGTATGCCAATATAGAGGAGGGGAGGTTTTATTGTAACCCGAGTCTTTTTAAGCGGTTGTATAAAGTAGCTCTTGTTACACCAAGTTGTTTCGCACATTCTAATTTATTACCATTTAAAATTCGTAAAGCTCTTTCGATCACTTTTTTCTCGTGTTGATCCATCTCTTCTTGTAAGGAAAAAATCGTGTTGTTGTTACTGACTAATGGATAATGAGATACTATTTCCTCTGGAGTATTGTTTGTATGAAAGGGTAAATATTCTTGCTTTATAATGCCGTCCGTTGCAAATACGACGAGTCTTTCTATAACGTTGCGCAGCTCGCGAATATTCCCCGGCCAATCGTAATGAAGGAGTTCGTGCATAATTTCTGGGGGGAAATCATGAATTGGCCTTTTGTAATTTATTGAAAAGTCGTTTAAAAAAGAATAGGTTAATTCTATAATGTCTTCTCGTCTTTCACGTAATGGTGGAATGTGTAAGCTAACTACATTTAAGCGATAATATAAATCTTCACGAAATGTTCCTTTTTCCATCTCTTCTTGTAAATCGCGATTTGTAGCTGCAATAACACGAAAATCAATATTAATTTCTTTTTCTCCACCGACACGATAATATTTTCGTTCCTGCAGTACACGCAAAAGCTTAACTTGCATATCGAGTGGCATTTCGCCTATTTCATCGAGAAATAAAGTGCCACCTTGTGCAAGTTCTATTTTGCCTTTCTTTCCTTTACTATTCGCTCCAGAAAAAGCTCCGCGCTCATAGCCGAATAATTCACTTTCAAATAATGCTTCTGGAATTGCACCACAGTTAATCGAAATGAAAGGGGCATTTTCTTTCTCACTTGCTTCATGAATCGCTTTCGCAAATACTTCTTTTCCGACACCGCTTTCTCCTAGTATTAAAACGGTCGATTTAACAGAGCAAACTTTCCTAGCCAATTGGATCGTTCTCTGTATGACAGCACTCTTTCCTTTCATGGAATGAAAGGGATCGGATGTGTCTTTATATTTTGCTACTTCTTGTTCTAAGCGGTGCACTTCATGTGACATATTAAATAACTTTTCATTTAGTACAACCTGATTTGTAACATCCGTTTCAGAAACGACTGCACCGATAATTTTGTTGTCGCAATAAACAGGATTTGAATTAATTAATACAAATAGATCGGAGCGAGGTTGATGATACTGAGCTACTATACGTTTTCCTTTATGTAATGATTGTAAAATTTCTAGATCTTTATAATCAAAAAAATGAGTAATAGATTGTCCGATAATGTCTCCATGTTTTACTGAAAATATTTTTTCGGCTCCATCTGTCCATGTACGAACACGTTCATTATCGTCGATAACAGTAACTGAAGAATCTGTCGTTTGAAGAACGGTATTGTAAAATGCCTGTAATTGATTGTAAGAATTATAGAGAAAAGGGACCATTTGGGTAACAGTTATACAGTGTGTTGGATCTTGTGTTTTATTGAGAATAACGACTGCAAAATGATTAGAAAATGCTTTGATTAAATTAGAAAAGGAGTCTTCTTCATATAAAGTTGCACAAAGTAATTCTTTCGTATGTGCAGTAAGGTAATAAAATTCGCCATTTTTTTGTTTGATGTGACTTATGTCGAATGTATGATTTGTTGAAAAATATTTTATAAGTTCTTTTATTGATGGGAATGAAAATGCCATATTATCCTCCTGTAGTGTGAAAAATTTTAGACACTGATAAAAAAATAATACACTTATTTCTGTTAAATTCAAAATATTTTTACATCTATTTTTCTTACATATGAAAATAAATATATTTTGAGTTGGCATACCAATTGCATAAATAGAGGATGAGAGATTTGAAAGAAAGGAGGGGCTGCATGAGACACTGTGACGTTTTAATACTAGGCGGTGGAATTATTGGCTGTTCTATTGCTTATTACACTTCAAAATATGGAAGAGACGTAACAATCATTGACAAGGGGGAATTTGTCAGTGGCACGTCTTCACGGTGTGACGGCAACATTTTAGCCATTGATAAAGACCCAGGATTTGATAGTCAGATGTCGCTAGTAAGTCAAAAATTAGTAACGGAATTAAGTGAAGAATTGGAACATTCGTTTGAATACCGAGCGCCAGGAAGTATTCTTGTCTGTGAGTCAGAGGAGGAAATGGAGGCAGCTCAAAAATGGGTGAATCGTCAAAAAGAAGCTGGCTTACCGTTTCGGATGCTTGATAGACAAGACATAAGAGAAGAATCACCGTTTTTCGCTGATGATTTATTAGGTGGTTTAGAATGTGCAACAGATTCGACTGTAAATCCGTATCTCCTTGCTTTTTCACTTCTTGCAGAAGCGGAAAAATTTGGGGCGAAATCTTTTAAGCATACAGAAGTAAAAGAAATGAGGAAAGCCATAGATGGTTCCTTTATTGTAGAAACGACAAATGGAACGTTTACTGCAAAGCAAATTGTGAACGCAGCGGGAGTATGGGCCCCTAAAATTGGAGAAATGTTGGACCTATCTATACCGATTGAGCCAAGAAAAGGGCATATTATCGTAGCTTCAAGGCAACAACATGTAGGCTCTCGCAAAGTAATGGAATTTGGTTATTTAATTTCTAAGTTTGGTGGGAAACGGAAAGTCGATGCTTTGACTGAAAAATATGGTGTAGCTCTCGTGTTTGAACCAACAGAAAGTCAAAATTTTTTAATTGGTAGTAGTAGAGAATTTGTAGGATTTCATACGAGGATAAACAACGAAGTAATTAAATGTATTGCGAATCGAGCGATTCGTTTTTATCCCAAAATGGCAGATATGATGGTTATTCGTTCTTACGCTGGCCTGCGTCCATGGACAGAAGATCATTTGCCGATCATTTCACGAGTAGAACATATTCCAAACTATTATATCGCTGCAGGACATGAAGGGGATGGAATTAGTCTCGCAGCAGTTACAGGGAAAGTTATTGAAGAGCTCTTAAACGAAAGAGAAACATCAATTCCGATTGAACCGCTTCGTTTGAATCGTTTTACAGAAAGGGTGTTAAACGGATGAGGTCACAAAGAGTCTTTACGACCATTGATACGCATACAGGTGGAAATCCTACGAGGACGTTAATTAGCGGACTTCCAAAGTTAGTAGGAGAGAAAATGGCAGAAAAAATGCTTCATATGAAGAAAGAGTATGACTGGATCCGTAAATTGTTAATGAATGAACCGCGCGGTCATGATGTGATGTCTGGGGCGTTATTAACAGATCCGTGTCATCCAGAAGCGGATATAGGTGTCATCTACATAGAGACAGGTGGATATTTACCGATGTGTGGTCACGATACGATCGGTGTATGTACGGCTTTAATTGAATCAGGTTTAATACCTGTATATGAGCCGATAACTTCTTTGAAATTGGATACACCAGCTGGTCTTGTTGAAGTGGATATTTCTGTTCAAGACGGTAAAGCAAAAGAAGTATCTTTTTGTAATATACCAGCTTTTTTACTAAAGAGTATTTCTGTCCATGTTGAAGGGATTGGAAATGTAGATGTTGATATCGCATATGGCGGAAACTTTTATGCCATTATCGATGGGGAAGCGCTTGGTCTAGAGTTAGTGCCAGAAAATGCTTCTACAATAATTGATAAAGCGATCCAAATAAGAAATACGATTAATGAAAAATTTGAAGTTATTCATCCGCAATATTCATTTATAAAAGGGGTAACACATATTGAATTTTACACAGATCCTACCCATGAAACGGCACATGTGAAAAATACCGTTGTTGTTCCGCCGGGAGGAATTGATCGTTCTCCGTGTGGTACGGGAACATCTGCGAAGCTAGCCGTATTATACGCTAATAAAAAAATTGCAATGCAAGAAGAATTTGTGCATGAAAGTATTGTTGGCTCGTTATTTAAAGGAAGTGTAATAGATACAACATATGTGGAGAACATTGAAGCTGTAGTAACAAAGATCACTGGTTCAGCTTGGCTAATGGGAATGCATAGATTTTTTTACAATGAAGAGGATCCACTGAAAGAAGGATTTTTGCTAATTCCGCCGATGGAACATGAAACGGAGGAAGTGAAATGAAGATTCGAAAAATGTATATGACAGTAGATGTACACGTAGCTGGTGAAGCGTTTCGTGTAATTAAAGACGTACCGTGTAAATACTATCATAGTTTGGAACAACTAAATGAACAAATTTCTGGTGAATTAGCAGAGGAAATGCAGCTTTTATTAAATGAACCACGTGGGTTCATAGGTTTAAATGGATGTGTTGTCGTTCCTTCTATTCATAGTGAAGTTGATGCAGCCGTATTATTTTTTAATCATAAAGGAGCAATTCCTCTTCATTACGGCGGAATTGTCGCGGTAGTAACTATGTTACTCGAAAGTGGACACTTAAAACAAAACGATTCAAATCAATACAAAATTGAAACGCTATGCGGTGTGTTTTTAGTCCGTGCACATGTAGAAAAGGATGAAGTCGTTTCTGTATCGCTAGAAAGTAAAGTGTGTTACTCAATCGAAGAGAATCTACCACTACATAGTCCTATTGGAAATATACACTACTCTCTCATACAAGCTGATCAAGTATATGCAGTGTTTCAGAAAGAGGAATGTTCTCCGGAAATTTGTATTGAAAACATTTTTGAATTAAAGAACTGGGGGAAAGCTATACTTGAGTCCATGCCAAAGCAGCCACTTATAAAAAGAGTCGTTTTAGTAGATTCTTCCCACATAAAAGAGAATCGTATAAAAACAATTACATTTCAGGATGACGATTATATTGTGCGTTCGCCTGGATTCGCATCAACAAG
Source organism: Bacillus sp. 05T22 (assembly GCF_056396765.1). Lineage (NCBI taxonomy): Bacteria > Bacillati > Bacillota > Bacilli > Caryophanales > Bacillaceae > Bacillus > Bacillus sp. 05T22. Next base: position 17,843 of record NZ_JBFTMC010000050.1, on the reverse strand, counting down.
TGTTTCGTATATGAGTAGCCTTTCTATAGGTGATATACGTACGGAAGAACCTTTTATGAATGAGAGTATTTTTAATAGTTTTGTGAAGGTGCAAAAAGTGAATAAGGAAGAGAACGGATATACATTTACTTTCACAAGCAGAGGGTTTATTACAGGTATGCAAACATTTGTATTAGACCCTACTGATCCATTTCCAGTAGGCTTTTTATTAAAATAACGGTTATATACAGTATGTGAAAAAAATAAATGAAATGTAAGGGAGAGAATATGATGAGAAGTATAAAAGGAGCATTTCCAGTATTAATTACTCCGATGGATGAATTTCAAGAGATTGATTGGAACGGAGTGAAACAGAACGTAAACTATTTTATTGAGCAGAAGGTTGCCGGCATCATCATTAATGGAAGTACGGGAGAATTTGTTAGTTTATCAAAAAAAGAACGATTTAAGATGGTGGAAACGGTATTAAAAGAAGTTGATGGACGCATTCCTGTAATTGTTGGAACTGCTGCAGAGACGACGAAAGAAACGATTGAATATACGAAGCATGCAGAAGCTCATGGCGCAGATTGTGCATTAATTATTAACTCTTATTATTGTAAACCGAAAGAAGAAGAAATCTACTTTCATTTTAAAGAAATCTCAAATGCTGTAAATATACCAATTATGTTATACAATAACCCGTTTACCTCTGGTGTTGATATGAGTATAGAGCTTATGCTTCGAATAGGAAAAGAATGTGAAAATGTTACACATATTAAAGAATCTAGCGGAGATATTCGWAAAGCGAGAGATTTAGTAAGACAAGGMGARRGKGCTTTYCAAGTCTTYTGTGGATCYGAAGATTTAGTTATGGAATCWTATTTAGTTGGTGCAACTGGATGGGTCTCTGTGGCGGGTAATATCGTTCCGGGACTTGTTACAAAAATGTATGAGCATTTTCAAAATGGAGAGTTCGAAAATGCATGGAAGATTAATGATACAATTTTGCCTCTTTGTGAATTCCTAGAAGGGTCAGGGAAATACGTACAAATTGTTAAACGTGCAATGGAGTTACATGGACAAACTGGAGGGCCATCTCGTTATCCAAGATTAGGATTGACACAGGAAGAAGATCAAAAACTTCAACAGATTTTATCACAAATTACGGCTAATTCAGCTGTTTAAACTAGATTTAAATTGTAACTAAGGAGGAGAGAAATATATGTTAACGACAAATATTGAGCTAAAACCAAAAGTGAAAGCGTTTTTAAATGAAGAAATTAAATTGTTTATTAATGGTGAGTTTGTTCCTTCTATTAGCGGGAAAACGTTTGAAACGTACAATCCAGCTACAGAGGATGTTCTTGCAGTTGTGAGTGAAGCGCAAGAGGAAGATATTGATGTAGCAGTGAAAGCTGCAAGAGAAGCTTTTGAAACGGGACCTTGGTCTGAAATGACTACCGCTGAAAGGGCACACCTTATATATAAATTAGCTGATTTAATTGAAGAACATAAAGAAGAATTAGCGCAGCTAGAAGCTTTAGATAATGGGAAGCCATATCACATTGCACTTGAAGATGATATTCCAGCGACAGTAGAAAATTACCGGTATTATGCTGGTTGGGCTACAAAAATTGTAGGGCAAACAATTCCTATTTCGAAAGATTATTTAAATTATACACGCCATGAGCCGATTGGAGTTGTTGGTCAAATTATTCCGTGGAATTATCCGTTAGTTATGGCTGCTTGGAAAATGGGGGCAGCTCTTGCGACAGGATGTACCATCGTATTAAAACCAGCAGAGCAAACACCGTTATCTTTACTATATGCTGCAAAGCTTTTTAAAGAGGTGGGGTTTCCAAACGGTGTTGTAAACTTTGTTCCAGGTTTCGGACAAGAAGCAGGAGCAGCAATCGTAAACCATCATGATATTAATAAAGTAGCTTTCACAGGTTCGACAGTTACAGGGAAATATATTATGCGTCAATCTGCTGAAACAATTAAACATGTAACGCTAGAACTTGGAGGTAAGTCACCAAATATTATTTTAGAAGATGCCGATTTATCTGAAGCTATTAATGGTGCCTTCCAAGGCATTATGTATAATCATGGTCAAAACTGTAGCGCAGGATCTCGTGTGTTCGTTCATCGGAAACATTATGAAAGAGTAGTAGATGAACTTGTAGAAATGGCGAATAAAGTTAAGCTCGGTACCGGTATGGAAAAGGATACAGAAATGGGCCCGCTCGTATCTAAAAAACAACAAGAGCGTGTGCTAAAGTATATTGAACAAGGAATGGCTGAAGGAGCAACAGTTGTAGCTGGGGGAGAACGGGCATTTGAAAAAGGTTATTTTGTGCAGCCCACAGTTTTTACAAATGTTACAGATGATATGACAATCGCAAAGGAAGAAATATTTGGACCAGTCGTTGTAGTTATGCCATTTGATTCGACTGAGGAAGTAATTGAAAGAGCAAATAGCTCTTCTTACGGATTAGCAGCAGGTGTATGGACACAAAATATTAAAACTGGACATCAAGTCGCAAATAAATTAAAGGCAGGAACCGTTTGGATTAATGACTATAATTTAGAAAATGCAGCGGCACCATTTGGCGGATATAAACAATCCGGAATTGGGCGCGAATTAGGGTCGTATGCACTTGATAACTACACGGAAGTAAAGAGTGTTTGGGTTAATATAAAATAATGATCAAATAGGAAGAGTGAACGGACAACTTGAATGAACGGTGAGGTTGTCCGTTTTATTTTTTAAGCACGCAATAAATAACTCTTTTTCACACAATTATGAGGGGGATTGGGATGGAAAAGTTAGTAGAGTGGTTAGTAGGACAAGTATGGAGTATAGGATTAGTTATTTTTGCGTTAGGAGCAGGCGTGTATTTCACAATTGCTACTCGTTTTTTACAAATTCGGTATTTTAAAGAGATGATCAAACTATTATTTGAAGGAAAGAGCTCAGAGACCGGGATATCTTCATTTCAAGCATTTTGTTTAGCGTTATCGGGCCGGGTCGGAATTGGAAATATTGCTGGTGTAGCGACAGCTATTGCTTTTGGTGGTCCAGGAGCTGTGTTTTGGATGTGGGTGATGGCTCTATTAGGGGCAGCTAGTGCATTCGTTGAGTCAACGCTTGCTCAAGTATATAAAAGTAAGGTAGGCAATGAATATAGAGGTGGTACACCATATTTTATTGAAAAAGGCTTAAAAATAAAATGGTTTGCCGTCATTGTAGCGGTTGTYGTGACGATTTCATACGGTGTTTTATTGCCAGGGATTCAATCAAGTAGTATTGCGGTTGGATTTGAAAATTCTTCTGGTATTAGTAAATATATGACTGGTGTATTTTTAGTTGTGTTGCTGGCAGCGATTATTTTTGGAGGAGTAAAGAGAATTGCTGCTGTTTCTCAAACTCTAGTGCCGTTTATGGCAATTGGTTATGTAATTGTTACATGTATCGTTTTAATTGCTAATATAACGGAAATCCCTAATATGTTCGCACTTATTTTCTCAAGTGCATTTGGAATCGATGAAATGTTTGGCGGAATTGTTGGGGCAGCCATTGCATGGGGAGTGAAACGAGCTGTATTTTCAAATGTTGCTGGTGTTGGAGAAGCAACGTATAGCTCTGCAGCTGCTGAAGTATCACATCCTGCTAAACAAGGATTAGTACAAGCATTTTCGGTTTACATCGATACAATTGTTATATGTACAGCAACAGCTCTCATGATTTTAATAACAGGGATGTATAATGTCATACCTGAAGGAAAGAGCGCCATTGTGAAAAATATGGGGAATGTTGAAGCAGGGCCAATTTACACACAACAAGCAGTTGAAACTGTTATGACAGGTTCTGGTCCATTATTTATTTCAATCGCAATCTTTTTCTTTGCATTCACAACTCTACTAGCATATTACTATATTGCCGAAACTACACTTACTTACTTGGATCATAAATTGAAATTTAAATGGTTAAAAACGATTTTGAAATTCGGATTTTTAATTATGGTTTACGTCGGTAGTGTGGAATCAGCTTCACTTTTATGGAATCTTGGAGATTTAGGGATAGGTAGTATGGCATGGCTGAATCTTGTAGCGATTGTATTGTTAAGTAAGACGGCATTAAAAGTATTAAAAGATTATGAAACGCAGAAAAAAGAAGGGAAAGATCCAATATTTGACCCTAAAAAAGTAGGGATTGAAGGTGTTGTATTTTGGGAAGAAAAGTGTAAAGAAGGTAAAAATGAAATTTCTAGAAGAAAAGTACCAGTAGATGATAGTGTGAAATTTTAGCTTTATATATTTTTAAGATTTGAAAACTGAAAATTCTATCTTTTCATGACGGAATATCAACAACATGGTTTTATAAATGATGTATTACTTCATTACAAAGAAGGCATTGGAAATTTTTCAAAACAAATTCCAGAAATCGCAGAAACATATCATGCATTTACACAAGCTTGTTTCCAGGAAGGTGTATTAACAAAACGCGAAAAACAGCTCATTGCGTTAGGGAGTAGTTACTAAAAAATTAATCACGACAGAAACGATTCCAAATAATAAAAAGGAAATCTTATTTAAAACAACTCCTTTAGGGAAAGAACTGTATTACTTACATCAGGCGTTGCATGATGTAAGTAATAGAGGAGTTATTCGATTTTTAAAGGCCATTCATTGTTTTAAATGGCCTTTTTGTTTTGATTGAAAAATGAGTTTTAAAGTTTCGACAAACTAGGTCCTTTGAAAAATACGTTACGACAGTGATTGAATAAAAGAATGTAGCACATTGTTAAAATGGTCAGCTTCTTCTAGAAATGGACAATGACAGCTGTTTTCGAAAATAACGAGTTGAGAGTTATTAATATGTGCGTGTAAATGTTCGCCCGCAGCAACTGGAATTAATTTTTCTTCTCTACCGAAACAAAGTAAAGTTGGTTTTGTAATTGCATTTAACTCTTTCCGATAATCAACAACAGATTGATCGAATAAAATCGCGCTCGCAATAGATGCTGGAACCTTTGTTACCTCCTCAAGCATCCAAGTTGAATCTTCTGCAGAAAGGGGGTTTTTAAACATGAGAGGGATAAAACCCTTTAGAAACTGGGCTTGATTTGTTTGAATTTCTTTCATGAAATGAATAAGTGTTGGGAAATCAAAGGCACCAATAGGGAAATCGGGCCATTTAAAATCTGATGCTAATTCATCAACAATAACAGAACCTTTAATATTTTGTTCTCCAAATTGCTTTATATATTCCCATACAACAAATGCTCCCATTGACCAACCGACTAAGATAACATCTTTTAAAGATAAACTTTCTATAAAAGCATGCACATCATGGGCATAGTTTGTAATTGTATGTCCAGTTTCAATATGGGGAGAGCGCCCGTGACTTCGTAAGTCAATTGAAATCGCGCGATATTTTTCACTGAAATAAGGGATTTGTTTATGAAAAAAACGGCTGCTCATCCAGACACCGTGAATAAAAAGAATAGGAGTACCTTTTCCTTGGTCTTCGTAGTATAAATCTACACCATTCTCAAGTTTTATAATAGGCATAATGGAAAACCTCCTTTTAATAATTTTATTCCACATTTCAAACTTTTTTCCTCTTATATAGGAGAAGTAAGATGTTTTTTTGTGTAAAATAGGGCAGAACCTTTATTTTATTTATAAAAAATGTGTTTAAAATATTGTCATATTTGCTTCTTTAAGATATCCTTTTCATGAAGAGGTGGAAATCATGGAAAAAGTACTAGTTTTCGGGCATAAAAACCCAGACACAGATGCAATTTGTTCTGCAATTGCTTATGCAGAGCTGAAAAAAGAATTAGGAATGAATGCTGAGCCTGTACGTTTAGGTGAAATCAGCGGTGAAACTCAATTTGCGTTAGATCATTTTAAAGTAGAAGGACCGCGTTTTGTTGAAACAGTAGCAAACGAAGTGGACAACGTGATTTTAGTTGACCATAACGAACGTCAACAAAGTGCTAACGATATCGAATCTGTTCGTGTGTTAGAAGTTATCGATCATCACCGTATTGCTAACTTTGAGACAAGCGATCCTTTATACTACCGTTGCGAGCCAGTTGGTTGTACAGCTACAATCTTAAACAAAATGTACAAAGAAAACGGCGTTGCAATTCGTAAAGAAGTTGCAGGTTTAATGTTATCTGCAATTATCTCAGATTCTTTACTATTTAAATCTCCAACTTGCACAGAACAAGACGTAGCTGCAGCACGTGAATTAGCGGAAATCGCTGGTGTTGACGCGGAAAGCTACGGCTTAGAAATGTTAAAAGCTGGTGCGGATTTAAGCGGTAAAACAATGGAGCAATTAATCTCTCTTGACGCAAAAGAATTCCAAATGGGCGATGCGAAAGTTGAAATCGCACAAGTAAACGCTGTTGATACAAACGACGTTCTTGTACACCAAGTGGAATTAGAAAAAGTAATCTCTGCAGTAGTAGAAGAAAAAGGTTTAGACCTATTCTTATTCGTTGTAACTGATATCTTAACTAACGATTCGGTTGGTCTTGCTATCGGTAAAGCGACACAAGTTGTTGAAAAAGCATACAACGTAACATTAGAAAACAATACAGCAACTTTAAAAGGTGTTGTATCTCGTAAAAAACAAATCGTTCCTGTATTAACAGAAACGTTCCAAACTCTATAAGAGAAATTTTGGATGAAAGGGAAAGGACAAACAGATATATAGTCTGCTTGTCCTTTTTTTGTTTTTAGGAGCATAAAATTTCGGATATTAAGGTCTGTTATTTTAATGTTTCATTTAGGAAAAATGGAACTTGGGTAGGAAGAAAAGAAAAACCTGGTATTTTTATCTGTGAATTAAAAATGCTATGATTTCATTAGTAATTACTATGTCTTAAAAGTAATAATGAAAAAATAAAACAAATTATATATAGGATCGAAAGAGAAAAGAGGGAAAAAGGTAATAATGAAAAGGCTATGCATCATTCCATGTGGAAAAAAGAAAATCTGGGATCAGTATCCTGATAAGGGACCAGCAGAAGCAAAGGATGTATACATTAGTCCATTCGGAAAAGCATGCCAAGCATATGCTTCGCAATTTTTTTCACACTGGGTTATTTTATCAGCTAAACATGGATTTTTACTGCCAACTGATATAGTAGAAAAAAACTATGATCTCGCTTTTAATTCGAAAAGTAATGAGATTATTAGTATAGAACAATTAAAAAGACAGATGATTGATAAAGACTTGCTAGACTTTGATGAAATTGTCCTGCTTGCAGGCAAGAAGCATAAAAAAGTAGTGACAAAGTTATATCCGGAAGAAATGATTTCCTATCCGTTAGAAGGCTGTAAAGGGATTGGATATATGCTGCAGAGGTTGAAGTGGGCGGTTGAAAATCATAACGAGATTCAGTAAAAGTTAAAAGAACTCGATTTATCCCGCATTAACGGGTAGTAAGCTCTCACTGATTAAAGTTTCACTTTATATTGTACATAAGGGTGTTATGTATCGTTAGAAATATAGACCTATAAGGAAAAAAGCTAGATGAGGAGTTAATGGGCGATCTATTTTTTGTTGTTGTAAAAGATGTTAATTTTCGAGTGCATACAGCTGAACATGGAATGGGTTAGTAGGAGAGGTAATTATGTTATGTAGATATTGTCAGTCTTTAGTACAACAACCAAAACAAAAGAATATAAGTGGAAAGCACCCAAATTGGGTGCTTCTATTTTTAAGAGAATTTCCATTTAGAACATACTAAACGTTATAGTTTATTACTTGCTTCATAAGGTTTCTTATCTCTTTAACTGGTGGTTTTTTATCGTATACATCAACATATGAAAAATAATAATTTAAATTTCTGACAAGACCTTTTCCAATTTTTGCACTTAGGAAAGGAAATACTTGTCCAGTGTAGTCTTCGAGAGATTTACAATAGTATTTTTCATCCAAATAAATACTATATTTACATGTTAGCTCTACTAGTGGGTTACCTTCAGAATCATATACATCTTTAGATTCAATAATGTCTATTAGTGCAAATCTATCATTAAGATAAACTTTTTTCTTCTTTTCAGGTTTATTAGAAAGAATAAAAGCGAGACCTAGTGCATTAATCAATACGTTTCCTCCTACAAATAAAAAAGATATTAATAAAATATATCGATATATGTTAAATGTAAAGTGGTAAGGCAAATGGTAAAAGATTACTGTAAATATTATTAAGGGATTTCTAGAAGATAAAAAATATTCTTGAGTCAATTATAGGGAATTTAGTTGAAGTAGATGTTAATAAAAGTGAATATAAAAGAAATGAATCCCTGCAAGGGAAGTTGCAGGGATTCATAAGGGTATTGTCGAGAATGTCGAACTCGACAAAGTAATCTTAACATGAATTTCTTGGAAAGAAACCTGGTAAATGTGTCCAAATGAATGTCTAGTATGGGGGCTATAAGAAACCTTTCAGACAAAGTCAAAGAGACCTACTTCCCGCAGCAGGTCCCTTTAACTAGATAATGTTGATGAGCAATAACCCATCTGGAGTACTTTTATCGTAACAAATGGAAAGGGTTTTGTGTATTGAGAAAAAATTTCAAGCAGACATTTACGGTAGCCATATACATGTCGAATTTTTATGCTTGTGTTCAATTCATAGAGTAATGAAGGAATAAAAAAGACCTGCAAGTAAGAAGCAGGTCGTAAGAAGGGGCTTTAATCCAACAGATTAATTAAACGTTATCAATTGTAATGAATGAAGTCCATAGGTTATGTGTTGAGAAACTTTGTATGAAAGATATTAATGTTTTGTATTCTTGAAAAAGAGATTGAAAAGAGATGTTAAAATCTTCCTATGCGAGAATAAAGGTCGATATTTATAAAGAGATTCATATTTCCAAGCATCACGATTAGAAACCTTGAGTTGTTTATTTGAAGAGCGAAAAACAATTAGATTATTGTTGCGTTTCATAAATAAACCTCCCTTAATTTGATGCAGGTATATTATGGGAATGAATCTGTAATTTGTGTGAGAAATAGTTTAAATGAGAATCTTTTCTTTTCATTATCGTATTGAAATTTCCTTTTCATAAGTATTTGGTCTGTTTTTGAAGTACTGTAACCCATAGAAACCAACTAGTATTCCAATACTTATTAAAATCCAGATGGAAGAGAAAGAGAGAATGATAAGAAAACAGACAATCAAACTTAAAGAAAGAATTTTGTTAAAGATACCTGGTAATAATTTATATGCTGCAAAGATTCCACAAATGGCATTACAGATAAAGAAAGCATTTGCAATGGCTACGATTTGTTCTACTGTAATGCAATCGTTATAAAGACAGATAAATACAATGGTATGTATGCCGATTAATAAAAGTAAAGAATAGATTGATACATTCGATTTCGTACGATAGGAAAGTTTATATAATTTCTTTATATATTTTGCTTCAGAAGCGATAAGACGCGAGACCCCGCCAACAACTAATAAATATGTACTCATGCAAAGAACAGTAGTAATAAAGGCGATAAGAGGAACAGCAAACTCTCCAAATAAAGTAGCTAATATGGCTGTTATTCGTAAGTCTTCTTGATGTGAACTAGGAATTACAATCCATTGTGTGGCGCCTGCCACGACAAGACAAACAACCGTTACAGTAAGTGTGCTTATCGTAATTGCTTGTGGGATGGTTTTTTTTCGATTTTTGACATCCATACTGTAATTCCCAATAATCTCCCAACCTACTAAAGCCCAAAAGAGCAATAAAATACTATATCCAAAATCTCCAAAAGAAAAAGATGTTTGAACTAGCTGTTCCGATCGAAAATGAGGGATAGAACGAATTCCACCGCTCAGTAAAAGAACGGTTGCAGCTGTTGAAAATACAAATGATATTTTTCCAATAGATGATATATCTAATAATAAAATCAATACACAAAGGCTCATTAAAAGAAAACCAATTCCCTCTAATGGAACTTTAAAGTTTGAAAATAAAGCCGCTATATATTGACTGGCTGTCATAAGAACAGCTGTAGGTCCTAGACAACCTGCTATGATAAAGAAAATAGAAGTTAATTGCTTCATAGAAGGTCCAAAAGCTTGATCTACCGCATGTGCAACCCCAGATTCATTAGGGAAGAGAATGCTTAACTTACCAAATAAGGAAGCAAATAGAAAACCAATCCCCATAATAAGTAGCCAAGCGATAATGGCATAATCTCCAGTTGTTTTGTAGATAAGTGGAGGAAGTAAAATAATCCCAGACCCTAAAATTGGACCAATAATTAAACCGCTGAGCAGTACTGGTCCTAATTTTTTCTTTCTCATATATGTATACATCTCCTTTTGAAAAATTGTGTTTCTTCTATTGTAATTCGAGTTTATCTATCAGTAAAATAGATATATATGAAGTTATTAATCGGAAATTGCGATGTTAGAATGGAGAGATTGAGATGGAGATTCGGCATTTAAAAACATTTAAAACAATTGTTGAGTTAGGAGGATATACACGGGCAGCCGACTATTTAGGATATGCACAATCTACTGTAACAGGGCATATTCAAGCAATTGAACAAGAAATGGGACAGCCTTTATTCAATCGATTAGGGAAAAAAATGGTGTTAACAGATGTAGGAAAGCATTTACTTCCTTATGCAAATGAAATGATTGCTTTGTCTGAGAAAGTAAAACAAATCCCAAGCGTGGATAATGAGATTACTGGAAAAATTGTAATTGGTGCCCCAGAATCATTAACAATTTACCGCTTGCCATCTATTCTTCATGAATATAAAAAGAAGTATCCAAAAGTAAAAATTACATTAAAAGCTTCAACGTGTCGGGAATTGAGAAATGATTTAAAGAGTGGAAATATAGATATTGCTTTCCTCTTAGACACTGAGCGTCATGAAGAGGATTTACATATTGAGCAACTTGTCATGGAGCAAATGGCGTTTGTTTTTCCAAAAGATTACACTGTGACACAAACAGATTCGCAAGATGTCCAATTTTCTCAAGAGGAAACGTTTTTGTATACGGAACGTGGTTGCAGTTACCGAGCATTTTTTGAACATTATTTACAAAGGCAAGGCATTCAACATGAAAGTACATTTGAATTTTGGAGTATTGAGGCGATAAAACAATGTGTCATGTGTGGATTAGGGATTTCTTTACTACCAATTATTACGGCCCAGCAAGAGCAGAAAGACAAGAAACTACAAGCTGTTATTTTAAATGAAGCAAAGTTTGCAACACAACTTGTATATCATAAAAATAAATGGTTTTCTCCAGCTTTACATGAGTTTTTAATAATTATTCGTAAGCATGCGAGGGGATGGAAAGAAGTAGAGAGTACAGTGACTTTTAACTAATGATATAATATTAATAGATGAAAGACTAAGAAAAGCAGGTGAATCTTTTTTGTTTACAAAAGCACAAGAACTTTTAGCTTCCTATTTTGGCTACTCGTCATTCCGTAGAGGGCAGGATGAAACAATTAAAAATGTATTGGCTGGAAAAGATACAGTTTGTATTATGCCAACAGGCGGTGGCAAATCAATTTGTTATCAAATTCCAGCACTAGTATTTGAGGGGACGACATTAGTTATCTCACCTTTGATCTCACTTATGAAAGATCAAGTAGATACATTAGTACAAAACGGGATTTCAGCTACATATATTAATAGTTCTATTTCAATTACAGAAGCAAATCAACGAATCCAATTAGCGAAACAAGGTCATTATAAGTTGTTATATGTGGCGCCGGAGCGTCTTGATTCAATGGAATTTGTAGATCAATTAATTGATATGAAGATACCGATGATCGCAATTGACGAAGCTCACTGTATTTCGCAGTGGGGACATGATTTCCGTCCAAGTTATTTACATATACATCGTATATTGGACTATCTTCCAGAAAAACCACTTGTACTTGCGTTAACTGCGACTGCAACACCGCAAGTGCGTGAAGATATTTGTCGTGTGCTAGAAATTGATCAAAAGAATACAATTATGACAACGTTTGAACGGGAAAATTTATCGTTCTCGGTAATCAAAGGACAGGACCGAAATGCATATTTAGCGGATTATATTCGTCAAAATAAAAAGGAATCTGGAATTATTTATGCAGCGACAAGAAAAGTTGTTGATCAGTTGTATGAAGATTTATATAAAGCAGGCGTTTCAGTTGCACGTTATCATGCTGGAATGAATGATCATGATCGAAATGAACAGCAAGAGCGATTTTTACGTGATGAAGTGAGTGTTATGGTAGCGACATCTGCATTTGGTATGGGGATAGATAAATCAAATATTCGTTATGTGATTCATTATCAACTCCCGAAAAATATGGAAAGTTATTATCAAGAAGCAGGACGTGCTGGTCGTGATGGATTAGATAGTGAATGTATTTTGTTATATTCTTCTCAGGATGTACAAGTGCAGCGTTTTTTAATTGATCAATCTACTGGGGAATCACGTTTCTCAAATGAACTTGAAAAACTGCAACATATGACCGATTACTGCCATACAGAACAATGTTTACAATCATTTATTCTAGAGTACTTTGGAGAAGAGCCGAAAGAAGATTGTGGACGCTGCGGGAATTGTACGGATGAACGTGAGAGCGTCGACGTTACGAGAGAATCGCAAATGGTCTTATCGTGTATGATTCGAACAAACCAGCGATTTGGAAAGCAAATGATTGCACAAGTATTAACGGGATCAAAAAATAAAAAAGTAATTGAATTTAATTTTCATACATTACCAACTTACGGTCTTTTATCGAATCGTAGCGTAAAAGAAGTAAGTGAGTTTATTGAGTTTTTAATTTCAGAAGAATTAATTGCGGTGGAACACGGGACGTATCCAACCTTAAAAGTGACAGCCAAAGGGAAAGAAGTATTACTCGGAAATGAAAATGTGTTACGGAAAGAAAGAGTAGAAACAAGACAGATTGTAGGGGACCATCCACTGTTTGAGATATTACGTGAAGTGCGGAAAGAAATTGCACAAGGAGAAGGCGTACCACCGTTTGTTATTTTCTCTGATCAAACGTTAAAAGATATGTGTGCGAAAATGCCACAAAGTGAAAATGAGTTACTACAAGTAAAAGGGATTGGGGAGCATAAACTTGCGAAGTATGGTTCTCACTTCTTACAAGCAGTTATTCATTTTATGGAGCAAAACCCAGATTACGCTGAAACGATGAAAACAGAAGTTGTTACGGAACGTAAGAAATCTGGAAAAGCATCAGCAAATTCTCACTTAGAAACGTATGAAATGTATAAACAGGGAACTGAGTTAAGTACAATTGCCAAAGAACGAGGCTTATCACGTCAAACGGTTGAAAATCATTTAATTCGTTGTTATGAAGAAGGAATGGAAGTAGATTGGCCAAGTTTCGTTCCACCAGAATACGAATCTCTTATTGAATCAGCAGTACAACATGCAGAAGGCGGATTAAAATCTATTAAAGAACAACTTCCAGATGAAGTGAGTTACTTTATGATTCGTGCTTATTTACAAATAAGAAAATAGAGAAGTATTAAGGGGACAGGGAAATGCACTATGTTTTTGTTTATGGCACTTTAAGAAAACAACAAGCAAATGCCCATTATTTACATGGGGCAACATGTATAGCTGAAGAAGCATGGACTCATGGGAAACTATTTGATACAAATGAAGGTTATCCTGCAATGATTTGTACAAAAGAGGATAAAGTACATGGAGAAGTGTATGAAGTAGATGATGAGATTTTAAAAAAGTTAGATGAACTTGAAGAATATACAGGTAATCCAGAAAAAGATTTATATGATCGGATTACACAGACCATCTATTTTGGGGATAGAAGTATAGGGGCATATGTCTATATTGCACAAAATGACGGGATGTTACAGAGACTAATAATTACTGGTGATTGGGCGAGTTATCGAAATTGAATCGATAAGGGAAGTATGGTTCCATTTTGAAAGTATTCAGGCTCTTTATTCTTCTGATATATACGTGTATAGTAAAAGTTTTGAAAGCGATGGCAGAGTATCATGATATTTCACTAGGCGTTTTTCTTGAAAGAATAGTTCTTCACGCTTTTGAAAACAAACCTGTATTTAGCCAAGAGAGTCTTGAAAAGGTTAAAGCTATAAAAGAAGTTTATGATATGGATTATGGTTTAGAAATCAGCCGTAGGTGGAATGATTCGGAAAATTAGAGGGGTTTTATTTATGCCTTTATCTATTTTATCAATGAACATTTTTGTACGAATGTTTATCGTATAAGAGAAAAAAATTAAATAATGAATAGTGAAAAAAGGCGGGATTACTTCTTGTATTCTTATATTTTAGAAAATTCCCGCTCGAACTATTGACTTTATAAATGTATTTTTTATACAATTGTATCTCGACTGAAAAATTCGAACGGACAGGAGGGAATCAGCATTATGAGTACTATATTTGAAGAAGAATTCCAGCGGATGAAAAAAACTTTATCTACAATGGATGAACAACTAGATAAACTGGAAAAAATTCCAGTTTATTATGGAGAGGATTTTAAAGAGCAAATTCTTGAAAGTATGAGGGAGTCAAATCGGCAAAACCTACGTATTGGTGTGCAAGAACCATACTTTGGGCGATTGGATTTTCAGGAGGATGGACAGCCAGAACCAAACCCGATTTATATTGGTAAAGTAGGTGTGTCTGATGAAGAAACGATGAAACCAATTGTTATTGACTGGCGCGCACCCGTTGCTAGTATGTTTTATTCATTTACTGGTGGTGAAGAACCGGCTTTTTATCATTCACCAGATGGCTTAGTAGAGGGCGATGTGTATTTAAAAAGGAACATTGCTATTCGCAAAAGAGAACTGGAACGTGTTGTTGATACATATGTAAAAGGAAGTGAAGATGTATCTCTTGCAGATGATTTTCTTCTATATCGATTAGGTGAAAATAAGGATAATAAATTAAAAGATATCGTTTCGACGATACAATCTGAACAAAATGATATTATTCGTGCAGAGAAAAATATGCCATTATTAATTCAAGGGGTTGCAGGAAGCGGAAAAACAACAATCGCTTTACATCGCCTTGCTTTTTTAATTTATGAATATCGCGAGCAGCTAGAGGCAGAGAGAATGATTGTATTCGCTCCAAACAGTTTGTTTTTAGATTATATTTCTAGTGTACTTCCTGAACTTGGTGTAGGAAATATTAGGCAAACAACATTTCAAGATTGGGCGCTAAATACATTAGATGATGCGGTGAAATTGAAAGATACTGACGAAAAGTTGAAAGAAGCTTTTTCGATAAATCGCGATGAWAAAAAGGTTATGCTMGGTAAATTAAAAGGMACGMTGRAATTYAAGTCATTTATTGAAGAAAATATTGTTCAATTTGAAAAGAATTTATTGCCAACAAAAGATTTTGAGGCATGGGATAAAGCATCTATTACAGTAGAAGAAATTAGAAAATGGATGCAAGTGGAATATAAGCACTATCCATTAAAGAAGCGTAGAGAAAGATTAGTCGGCCGAATAAAGCGCTGGATTGAGATTGAACTTAAAAAGTTTGAAGGAACAAATGAGAAAAAAGCATTAAAAAAAGAAGCTACAAAGAGATTAAATGCCTATATGAAATTTTGGCCTAAAATGAGCCCGTTATCATTTTATAGTTCGATGATGAAGCAAAAAGAAGTATTGGAAGTTTTGCCTGAAGAACTTGTTCAGGAAACAGAAAAAAATTGTCGTAAAAAAGAAGTGTATGTAGAAGATTTAGCACCTCTTATTCATATTCACCATCGATTAGCAGGTATCGAAATCGGGCAAAAATTCCACCATGTTGTTATAGATGAAGCGCAAGATTTTTCACCATTCCAAATTTATATACTAAAAGAAATTACAATGGGTAACTCGTTTACGATTTTAGGTGATTTATCGCAAGCAATATATGATTATCAAGGGATTGAAGACTGGAATGACTTTAAAGAAGTATTTCAAGAAACCGGTTATTATGAACTGACGAGGAGTTATCGTTCTACAAAAGAAATTATTGAATTTGCAAATGAAGTCATTAAAAATGCTGAAATTCCAGTAGGACTCGCAACCCCTGTTTTCCGTAGTGGTGAGAAA
This sequence comes from Bacillus sp. 05T22, assembly GCF_056396765.1. Classification (NCBI taxonomy): domain Bacteria; kingdom Bacillati; phylum Bacillota; class Bacilli; order Caryophanales; family Bacillaceae; genus Bacillus; species Bacillus sp. 05T22. Next base: position 1,733 of record NZ_JBFTMC010000050.1, on the reverse strand, counting down.
GTAAAGGTTATTTCTACGGACAATCAATTTGCTGCAATTGTAAAGACTCTACAACATATGCAGAATGAAAATGTGAAGACGATTGCTGTTATAGGAAGAACAGATGATGAATGTCGTGATATATATGAAAAGTTAACAGCTACAGGAATCACTGCTAACGTCATCGAAGCAAACCAAAGTAAATATGAGGGTGGTATTTCAGTTGTACCTGTGTATTTAGCAAAAGGATTAGAATTTGATGCGGTACTTCTTGTCGATGTTGATGAAGTACATTATAAAGGTACAAAGCATGATGCAAAATTATTATATGTTGGATGTACAAGATCTCTCCATGATTTGCGAATTTTCTATTCTGGGGAAGCATCACCTTTAATTCAAGGAATACAAGAAGAGTTTTATGAAAGTAAATAATAGATGTTTCAAGAGGATTTTCAAGTAATGAGGTAGCACCCCATCGTCATCAACCTAACGAAATTAAATACCCTAAAAACGAAAATTTTCTTTCTCTACAGTTAGTTCTTTTGAGAATTCAGCGTATTTTTTTAGTTTTAGAGAATAATGAATTTCTTAACCTAACGGCTATGAGTGCTATCTCCTATAGTGAATATTTTTTTAAGCGGTTCAGGAATAAACATAGGCTGTGGAGAAGACTTTCTCCACAGCCTATGTTTATTAATAGGAGCAGTTTTTAGTATGTCTTGAGTAAAAACTTTGATCTCTTCATGTATAAACTCTGTTGAAATACGATTCCTGATTTGTTTCCTCCACAATCCATTCTGCCATCATATAAAGTAAAAAAGAGATAAGAACACTGTATGAAGTATAATCTCTCTTCTCGAATATATATTCTTAGCCCACGTAACCGGCTACTAAAAGAATTACCTTCTTCAACCGTTTTCCTTTAGAATATCTCATTCATTATAAACATTAATTTTTTCTAGAATAATGGAATTTAAATAACGGATTATCGACATTAAATTATGTAATTTTGCATAATGTTACATAAATTCGGCATTTTCTCTTTTTTTTGACAAGAATAGACAGTATACTTTTTACAAGTTTAATATTTCAGAAAATTATACGAGGTGAAAAACATGAAAAATAAAAAAACATTAGCTACAGTTGCATTAACAACAGGAATAGCTTTAACAACTGTAACACCATATGGACTAGGTCATGCAGAGGAAACAGATCAACTACAAGTTCAAATGCAAGAGGATTCGTTTCGTACAGGTGAACTTACACGACCATCACAAAAGGCACCAGAAAATGTAGTAAAAGATGCTCTTAAGGAGAAGACAGAGCAAGCTTTGTCTCCAAAACAAGTTAATGGAGAAACGGGAGTAGATTATAAGGTTCTTCAAAAGCGTGGTTCTTATGATGGAACTACACTTGTGCGTATGCAACAAACATATGAAGGAAAAGAAGTATATGGGCATCAATTGACTGCACACGTAGATAAAAAGGGTGTTATTAAAAGTGTTTCAGGAGATAGCGCGCAAAATTTAAAACAAGAAGATTTAAAGAAGTCTATTAATCTATCACAAGAAGAAGCGAAACAATATATTTATACGAAGTACGGCAATGATATCAGGTTTATTTCTGAGCCAGAAGTAAAGGAAGTTATTTTTGTTGATGAAAATAATGGACAAGCCAGCAATGCATACCAAGTTACATTTGCTGCTGCAACACCGAACTATGTATCTGGAACCTATTTAGTGAATGCTCATAAT
>NZ_JBFTMC010000049.1:0-41964 GCF_056396765.1 Bacillus sp. 05T22 | reverse complement strand
GTATTAATCATGGGCGTTGATGAAAGCGATGTACGTGGCAAAGAATACGGTGCTGCTATAAGAACAGATGCAATGTTACTTGCAACTTTTAATAAAGATAGTAAAACTGTAAAACTTTTAAGTATTCCACGAGACACATATACTTATATCCCAATAGAAAAGAAAATGGATAAAATTACGCATGCACATGCATTTGGTTCGGCTAAAAATGGAAAAGCTGGTGGCCCGCAAGCTAGTATTGATGCGGTAGAAGATTTACTCCACGTTCCTGTTGATTACTTTGTAAAATTCAACTTTAAATCATTTATAAAAATTGTGGATGATTTAGGTGGTATTGAAGTAGACGTTCCTGTTGAATTTACTGAACAAGATAGTAACGATAATGCAGGTGCAATCCACTTGAAAAAAGGCGTTCAAAAATTAAACGGTGAAGAAGCTCTTGCTCTTGCTAGAACACGCCATATTGATAGTGATGCAATGCGTGGTCAACGTCAACAACTTGTTATCGAAGCCATTCTGAAAAAACTAACAAACATTGATTCTGTAACAAAAGTAGGAAATATTATTGATCACATTAATGGACAATTCGTTACAAACTTAACATTTGATGATATGTTATCATTCTATAAATACGGTTCAGATTCTTCACTTGAAAAATTACAAATTAATGGTGAAGATTGTTATATGGAAGCCGGTGATGATACATGCGGTCGTCCTAACGGCAAACGTACTTATTACTATATGCCAGTAGAAAAAGATTTAGAAGATTTAACAAAACAACTTCGTACTCATCTTGGACTACCTGAGTATAAGAAAGTTGATTCTGATGATAAAGAGAACAAGAAAAAAACAAGCTCTGAGAAAACAAAAGATACGAAACAAGATAACGATAATCGTCAAAATTCTACTAACCAAAAAAGTAACAATAACGATGAAAACGTARAGACCAAAACAACATCGAATGAGAAAACAAAAGATACAAATCACGATAACGATAATCGTCAAAATTCTACTAACAAAAAAAATAACAATAACGATGAAGACACAGAGACAACATCGAATAAAAATTAATAAAAAACCCAGCTCTATAGAGATAGAGCTGGGTTTTTTATACATCCTAATATAATTTTGAAAACAACAAAAATTCTAACTTTTTTAACTATCAATTTCAATATCTTTAAATTATAATAAAAGGTAGAGTTATATTCTAATTAACAGGAGGCACAAACATATGAAAGCCGCAGTAAAGCATAATGTTTCAGACTTTAAAGATTATCTACAATCCAATGAAATACATATGGAAGAAAACATAGATGAGAATGATGGCTCTGTATTTTTTTCAGTGAACTTAGACACAGAGAGTGGTGCAAAAGTTCGTCTTATCGCTGCCTTTCATAACGAGCATCCTACTGTCGATATATATTGCTTCAATGTCGCTCAAGTTCCTGATTCAGCTAAGAAAAGCGAAATATTGCATGTAATCAACGAACTAAATACAGCATATAGATTCGCAAAATTCACAATTAGTAACAGCGACTCCATTGATATTTCAACTTCCCTTGTATTTACAGAACCATACTTTAATCCTGCCCTTGTATTTGAGCATACTAGACTATTATATAAAGCTGCAAATGATGAATATGAAAGATTAATGAAACTTATTTGGGCTTAATAACTTGAACGCCACTGGAGAATCAGTGGCGTTCATACTTTCTATACTAGCCTTCTTCTTAAAGTATCTATATACTACTCTGTAATATCAGATAACAACCTTCCAACGAATCATATTACAATGCGATATCCATCCAAATTTTAATAGATGTTGAAACAATCAAAATCGCTAATATCCACTGCAATACTTTTTGATTTAATCTCTTCCCTACACTTGCCCCAAGTGGTGAAGCGATTAAACTTGCAATAGCAATCATTATAGACGGCAGTACCACTACTTGTCCTGTAGTTACTTTTCCGGCCGTAATACCGATAGATGAAATAAAGGTAATTGCTAATGAAGTTGCAATTGTCATATGTGTAGGAAGTTTGAGAATGACAAGCATAATGGGCACAAGAATAAATGCCCCTCCTGCTCCAACAATACCAGAAGAAGCACCGACAATAAATGCTAACATACTAGCTAATCCTTTATTATACGTCAGTTCTTCTAAAGGAAGCTCGCTGCGATTTTTTTTCGGAATAAACATCATAATAGCTGCTATCGTAGCTAAAATAGCATATACAATATTAACTTGCCCTGCATCTAATACTCTTGAACCTAGACTCCCGACAAAACTTCCCACTAAAATACTCGTTCCCATATATAATACCAATGTTTTATTTATATAACCGCTTTTCCGATAAACCCATATACCTGCAAATGTTGCGAAAAACACTTGAATAGCTGTAATACCACTTACTTCATGTGCCGTATAACCAGTAAACCCTAATAGCACCGGAATATATAAAATCATCGGATAATTAATAATGGCACCGCCAATACCAACCATCCCTGAAATAAATGAACCAACAAAGCCAATAAGAAAGATTACAATCATAAAACTGAAGCTCATCTTTATTTTTCCCCCTTCTAAAAAGAAGGCATTCTTTAATTACCTTTAAATAAATAGATTCACATTTCCATCAGAAGCATCTGCTAAATAAGCTGCCACACCAGCGAATTCAACATCTTTCATAATCTCTTCTTCTTTTAGCCCTAATAAATCAACTGTCATTTGACAAGCTACAAGCTTAACACCTTGCTCTTTTGCCATATCAATTAAATCTGGAAGTGGCATAGCATTGTGCTTTTTCATAACATGCTTAATCATTTGAGGGCCCATACCGGCAAAATTCATTTTAGATAAGCCCATCTTATTTGCACCGCTAGGCATCATCTTTCCAAACATTTTCTCTAAGAAGTTTTTCTTTACTTTTACATATTCATCTTTTCGAAGTGCATTTAACCCCCAAAACGTATGGAAAATAGTCACCTCTTGATCATACGCCGCTGCACCATTGGCAATAATATAAGCTGCCATCACCTTATCGTAATCTCCACTAAACAAAACAATCGTTGTTTTTTTCTTTTTCTCCATGTTAACTCCCTACCTCGATATACCCATACGGGTATTTTGTGAAATATACAAAATCCTTTATTTATAAAAGAACTCTGCGTCGTACTCCATATTATTCTATTTTACCTTCCCAATCTAACATACCACCAGTCATATTTATAACCCCAAAACCATAGCTTTCTAAAAACTGAACAGCTCGTGAACTTCTCCCACCAGAGCGACACACCATAATATATTCTTTGTTTTTATCTAATTCATGCATGCGAAATTCCAACAGACCAAGTGGAATATGAATAGCTCCCGGAATTTTTCCTTCCATCACCTCTTCCACTTCACGAACATCAATAACGTGTAATACTTCATGATTCATCAATTTATTTTCTAATTCTTTTGCTGTCATTTCTTTCATTTTTCATTTCCTCCTTAATTCCAAGCATTCATACCACCTGAGACATTCGTAATATGTTGAAAGTCTAATTTTTTTAACATTTTTGTTGCTTGTTTACTTCTCATTCCACTTTGACAAATTACAATTACTTCTTTGTTTTTATCTAAATGACTCGCTTTTTGTGCTAACTCATTTAATGGGATATTCTGAAACCCTTGAATATGATTCCCTCTAAATTCACCGGGTGTACGAACATCAATAAATTGTTTGTTTTTTTTATTCATCTCCGTCTTTAGTTCTTTCCCGTTTATATTTTTAACTCCCTTAACCGGTAAAAAGCGAGAAATGATAAACCAAGCAACAAGTATAGTTAAAACAATATTGAATACTACATTTGCACTCATACACCATCTCCTCCAATCTTTCTCTATACAATTCGTATCCGTAGAGCAGACCTTTTTGTTTTACGCCTTTTTAATCCAGAACTTCAGCACACCATTTTCCTCCATATTTTGCAATACTTCGTGTCCACCTGTTTTTGACCACGCTGGAATATCCTTTATCGCGCCTTTATCTGTTAAGTGAACCTCTAGCACTTCTCCAGATTGTAAAGCTTCCATAGCTTTTTTCGTTCTTACGATTGGCATTGGACATGCTAATCCTTTTACATCTAATACTTGTTTTACGTTCATATTCTATACCTCCAAAATATTTTTTAATTTATACTTAATCATGTACCGCACAGCGATTTGGACCAATTTCCATTTCGCGCTCTTCTTCTACACTTGGATTGATTTTCCCCATATTCGTTTGACGAATATCTTGATATGCATTCGGCTGGGGCGGTAGATTTTCTGTAACTGTTTTTCGAAACTCCAACTCATCTTCAATATTTAATCCTGCATTTCGTTTAAATAGATCTTTCAGTTTTGCACGAACCCGCCCTTGCTCATTCATCTCACTTACTTTCGAATAATGTGCTGGTAAAACAATTAAATCTTGAGATAATGTTTTATAACGTGTATATAAAGTGTTACGTAAATCACTTACCCAGTCTTCCGCCTTACCTGCAAGGTCTGGGCGTCCAATGGAATCTACGAATAAAATATCACCTGATAGAAGGTAAGCATCGTCTACAATGAATGATGTACTTCCAATTGTATGTCCTGGTGAATAGATTGCCTCAATATCAATTTTCGTCTCTCCTACTGTAATTACTGTTCCTTCTACAAGGGATTCATAAGAAAAGACAACTTCCTCAGCATCTTTTGGTGGCAACCAATACGTACCTTTCACCTTTTCTGCTAACTTACGACCACCAGAAATATGATCGGCATGTAAATGTGTATCCATAACGTTTGTAATCATAGCACCTTGTTCTTTTGCAAACTCCTCATATGCTTCAATTGTTCGCATAGAATCAATGACTACAGCTTCCCCATTTGAAATAACCATATAGGACAAACATCCTTTTCCAAGACGGTTAAATTGATACACGCTGCCACCATCTTTTAAATCCCCTACTTTAATCGGCTTCACATATTCACTCCAAGCTTTCATACCACCAGCTAAATAATAAACATTTTTCAAACCAGCCTCTATAAGTTGCTCAGCAACAAACTTGGAAGATCCTTCTTTCGCACATACAACAAGAATATCTTTTTCCTTTGGCAACTCTTCCAAGATGCTTTCTACGCCTTCTAACAAATCAAAGTATGGTTTATTAATGGAAAAAACTTGTTTCCCTTCCATTCTCCAATCCATATAATCCGCTTCATTACGAACATCTAAAATAAATAATTCTTCAAATAAAACTTTCTCAGCAACATCTTTCGCTTGYAATCCTATAGCATCCACTACCTTACCCCCTATGGTATAAATTTTGTTAAAAAAATTAAAAGTTAACTGCCCTACTCAAATTTTTTCTTATTCTTTTTCTGTATTAGCTTACTATTGTAGCGCTCAATATACATATACCTGTACGGGTATATTAAAATGTTTTTTAAAATCTGTCAACACATTCGTTTGACAGATTATCTGCTTTTTACAAGCAGTTGTACAGCCTCTTTAATTAAATCTTCATTTGATGTATCGCCTTTTTCAAATTGTTCTCGCAAACAGTTTTCCAAGTTCGTTCCTACAATTAATCCAATTGTGCGATCCATAGCAGAGCGTGATGCTGTTAATTGTGTAATAACCTCTTTACAATCTTTTTCTTCTTCAATCATTCGAAGTACACCGCGAATTTGTCCTTCAATTCGCTTTAACCTATTTTTAATATCTTGATTATATTCCAACGTACTATCACCTCAATACTTTAATAAACATGCTTTATCTAAAAAAATGTCTACTGCACCAGATTGTAATAAAATTCTTATTTGAATTTACAACCTCATCATATACCCTTTAGGGTATTTTGTAAAGCCCTATTTTCATTTCGCCTTATCATAATCAATAGGGCTTTACTTTAAACCTATTTATATACAATCCGGTCTGGCAAAGCAGTTGCATACAATTTAAAACCACCATCTACATTCTTCACCTTATATCCTTTTTCCATTAACATACGTGCAGCAACATAGCCTCTCATACCTAGCTGGCATGTAATATATATTTCTTCATTTACTGGAATTTCATCCAATCTTTCACGTAATTCATCTAATGGAATATTAACTGATCCCTTAATCATCCCTTGTTTCAATTCATTCGGTTCACGAACATCCATTAAATATCCACCTTTTGGGGCAATATGATTAATTTCATGCCACTGCACTGTATCTACAAGCCCTTCAATCATATTACTTGCAGCATACCCCACCATGTTTACTGGGTCTTTTGCAGAAGAATACGGCGGTGCGTATGCTAATTCTAAATCTGGTAAATCCATTACCTTTAGCTTAGCTTTCATTGCCGTCGCAATTACATCAATTCGTTTATCTACACCGTCACGCCCAACAGCTTGTGCACCATAGATTTCTCCTGATTCTTTATTAAAAAGCAATTTTAATAAAATTGGATATGCATTTGGGTAATAACCCGCATGAGAATTCGCCTGTACATGCACTACCTCATAGGGTATATTTAAACGCTGCAATACCTTTTCATTTACTCCTGTTGAAGCAACCGTTAATTCAAATACTTTTGCAATTGATGTTCCCATCGTCCCTTTGTATACAGACTCTGTATGCCCATGAATGATATCCGCTAATAGACGACCTTGTCGATTTGCTGGCCATGCTAACGGAATCATTGTCTCTGTTTCTGTTACAAAATCTTTTACTTCAATCGCATCACCAATGGCATAAATAGATGAATCAGACGTTTGTAGTTTTTCATTTACTTTAATTGTCCCGCGTACTCCAAGTTCTAGTCCTGCTTCTTTTGCCAAGCTACTCTCTGGCTGGACACCGATAGACAGAATTACCATATCAGTATTGATTTTCGAACCACTTTTTAAGCGTACGACTGCTCCGCCTTCTTCAAAAACATCTACTCCATCTTCCAAAATGAGCTGAACACCATGCTTTTTCATATGTTCGTGTACATATGCTGCCATTTCATAATCAATTGGCGGCATTACTTGATTTGCCATCTCAACAAGCGTCACATCAATTCCTTTTTCTCTCAAGTTTTCTGCCATTTCAACACCAATAAATCCTCCCCCGATGACAGTAGCATGACGTGGTTTCTGCTCATCAATATACCCTTTAATACGATCTGTATCTGGTACATTTCGTAATGTAAACAACGCTTTTGCTGTTTCAATTCCTGGAATAGGCGGTACAATTGGCTTAGATCCTGGTGAAAGAATTAAAATATCATAAGACTCTTCGTATGTTTCATTTGTCATTACATTTTTCACAATAATTGTTTTTTCTTCTTTATTAATTTTTATCACTTCACTTAAAACACGAATATCTAAATGAAATCGCTTTGACATCTTTTCAACAGTTTGCACTAACAACTTCTGTCTCTCTTGAATCACACCACCAATGTAATATGGTAACCCACAGTTTGCAAACGAAATATATTCGCCTCGCTCAAACATAATAATTTCATCCTCTTCACTTAAACGACGAAGACGTGCTGCCACTGATGCTCCTCCCGCAACTCCACCAACTACAACAATTTTTTTGCTCATCTTTTCATAACCTCCACGATTATTTTTACTTTTCTTCTTTTTACTTACTACATATAAATATACCGGATGGTAAATTACATATACCCGTATAGGTATATAATAAACACAAAAAAATATAATGACAATATATAAAGCTCAAACTTTATGCTTGTTCACAAAATTGAAACAAACTTGGTATGAAAAAAGCCACTGGTTTCAGCGGCTTCACACATACTTCCGATGTACCATCTTCCCATCATATGAGAAGACAACACCTTTATTCTCAACATTAGATTCCATATGCACCGTTCTTCCCCATAACTGATGAATGTATGGCAATACTTTTTCTAAGTATTTTAAATCTAGCTCGATTCCTTCGTAACTATGTTTAATATACAGTTCCCCATTCTTTAAGTAGTCACCATCTTCTACTACTAAATACGGGAAACCTCCATTTGTTCTCATATTAACAAGCTGATCACGAACATGTTCCCACTCTTTATCAATTACCTTATACTCTTTTCCTTGGCGCTGGAATAAGTACATATCTTCTCTCATAACCAATTCTTTATTTAAGTAATTCCTTAAGAAGGATACGTCCCATTCAATTTCCCGTACTTCAAAGATTTTGTCACGGCCTGATCCAGGTTTTACACCACGACGTTTCATTTCTTCAGTTGGATTATTATAACGTTCTTCAATATCTTCGAACATTTTAATGCCAAGGTAGTATGGATTAATACTTGTTTTTGATGGTTGAACTACACCCGCGTTAAGCTTCGCAAATTCGATTGCTTCAGAAGATGTTAAGTCCATTTCCCGGAGTATACGTTGATGCCAGTACGAAGCCCAGCCTTCGTTCATGATTTTTGTTTCTAGTTGCGGCCAGAAATATAACATTTCTTCTCGCATCATCGTTAAAATATCACGTTGCCATTCATCTAGTTCCCTACTATATTCTTCAATAAAGAGCAGCAAATCTTTCTCTGGCTGCGGCGGGATTTTCTTTTTCTTCCGCATATTTGGTCGTTCTCGTTTTTTATTTCTATCATCTAAATTCCACAAATCATCATACTGTGAAACTCGTTTCTTTTCTACTTCTTCCTCTTCTAAGTCATCTATGCTCCAAGCTAGCTTCGGCCGCATAAGCGATGGATCAATATGTTCTTGAATGGCCAAAACAGCATCTAAAAACGTTTCTACCTCTTCTTTTCCATATTTATGTTCATATGCTTTAATTCGTTCTGCCGTCGCTGCCATACTTTCAACCATATCGCGCTTTGTATTTGAGAAGCGGATATTATTTTTAAAGAAATCGCAGTGTGCTAATACGTGTGCTACAATCAACTTATTTTGAATCAATGCATTTGTATCGAGTAAAAATGCATAACATGGGTCAGAGTTGATGACAAGCTCATATATTTTACTAAGTCCCAAATCATAATGTAGCTTCATTTTGAAGAATTGTTTCCCAAAACTCCAATGTGAAAACCGCGTCGGCATGCCATACGCACCAAATGTATAAATAATTTCCGCTGGGCACACTTCATAGCGCATCGGATAAAAATCAAGTCCAAACCCTGTTGCAATTTCAGTAATTTCAGCGATTGCATATTGTAGTGCTTTATCATCACTAGTTCTCATTATTTTCCCTCCTTACACTTTCCCTTAAGAAAGTGTATGAGGGGAAACGAGCTTTCATGAGAAATGATGAAAAATAGATACTCTACCCTTTACTTTAACCAGTAGTCCTCTTCATAATCATATGACAGATACTGCTCTTCATAACAGCGTTGGCACATATTATAAGGGTAATCCCCTGGCATATATTTTTGACAATACTTGTACCTTTTACGATGGTTTAGCAAGTGTTTGCTTACATACTCATCAATTACTGCAATATAAAAAAGTACTAGAAAAGCACAAAAAAGCCGGATACAAATTTCACATCATTTGCATCCAGCTTTCCACCTTTATCTATTACCCCTCAATAACTTCAAGCCTCTCCATAATCGGCGTGCGCTCTTTTCCTTCTGGCTTCTTATCGAAATAACCAATATGAAGGATTCCAACAATGCGTTGTCCTTTTGTTAATCCAATTCCATCTATAAATAAAGGATTATAATTCAATCCGCCTGATTTCCAAACACATCCTAGTCCGCGCTCCCAAGCGAGTAACTGAAAGTTTTGTATAAATGCACATACTGCTGCGTAGTCTTCGTCGCGCTGGATTTGACGTGGATCTTCATCCATATACACAACGATTTGAGCTGGTGTACTTAGAAAACGATCGGATAAAACTTTACCTCGTTTTGCTCTGTCTTCTTCTGTAAAAGAATTTAATACAGCATCTACTAATTTTTGACGGCCTTCTCCAATAAATAATTTACATTTCCATGGCTCACGATGCTGATGGTTTGGTGCCCACGTTGCATCATTTAATAGTTCAATTAATAATTCTTTTTCTACTGTTTTATCTGTAAATGTACGAATGGAGCGTCTTTCTTTAATGATATTTGCAATGGAAGTATATGTAGTCATATGTTTCTCTCCCTTATCCTCATCTATATGTATAAGTTTATTACTGATATTGATATTGATTTTCAATTTCGATTATAACTCAGTTTTCTACCATTAATCAATGTTTTATGTTGTAAAACTAAGAAAATAATTTCTCGTGAATTATGGAAAAAAACTTGTAATGTTCACAAGTTCTTCACAACTTCTCCACAACTTTGGGAAACTCTATAGATAAAGTTTCCCATTTTATTCAATTAGGAGGAATATATGTATGTACAAAAAAGTAATAGCAAGCATTTTAGCAACAGGACTTTTATGCGGAATAGTAGTCTTCCCTGCTTCTGCTGCCTCTCAAAAAGAATTCACAGCGCATCATCACAAACCAATCTCAGATGAACAACTACAATCTTTAGAAAAACAAGGTTATAAAAAACATGAAATTTGGAAAGCAGCACACATTGCAAAGATTAGCAAAAAAGATATTAAAGATGTTTTATCGTACTATAAACAAAATAAATCTTGGAAAGAAACAGCAAAGCATTTTGGCGTGGATCCAAAGAAACTGCATAAACATCATATGAGTAAAGAAATGAAGCAAGCATTGCTGCAAAAAGTAGCCGAAATGCAAAACTCCACACCAGAACAAATGAAGAAAATAATGAAAGATAATAATATTCGTTTGCATCACCTTACAGTTTTAACCATCATTGCACAAAAAAGCAATACACCATTCAATGACGTATTAAAAATGAAAAAAGATGGCATGCATATTAAACAAATCGCAGAAAAATTAAATGTGAAAAAAGAAGATATAAGAGCTGAAATGATGAAATTAATACAGTCTGTGAAAGAAAAAAAGACAAATTAAACATAAAAAGGAAGAAGTATTTATCACTCTTCCTTTTATATACAAATATTAAAAAAAGCTGTTCAAAAGACAAACATTGTCTAACTTTTGAACAGCTTTTTTGTGTTTCCTGTATAAAATTTGTTCTTCCCAAAAAAACTAACGAGAGCATTCCATATCTTAGCACTCATTTCTTTCATGTACTTTAGTGAAGGACTTTTGCAGCGTACAATTTGGGCAACCTTAACAATGCTTAAAATTATTAAAGTTTCTTTCATTCAACGATTTGAGTACATCATTATTTTTGTTTGGTTTCTCATCATTTTACCTAATCTTTGTGTAAAGATTTGGTCTTCTTGCCAATCCATGAAACGATCGTTCCATATTCCGTTTAAGTTTACATTGCCTTTTTTCATTTTCGTTGTGTATATAGCGTCTTTATTTATTATAAACAGAGAACATATTAATACATTGAACACGCTCCTATCTCGGGCTGGTCTGTATATTGTATATGTCTATATCCCTCTCCTTTTTCTATGGCATTCCATTCGCTGGCGGTTGAAAAATAAACAAAATAAAACTTCACCATAGGAAATCACTAGCGAGTTTGGTACAATTTTACTAATACAAAGGCAAAGGGGATATGCAGATGAAAAAATATCTATTCTCTCTACTTGTAATAAGCAGTCTCGTGCTTTCTGGATGTGGTGCAGCAGAAAAGAAACAATCATCTGAACCGAAAGAAGAACACGCTTCTCATTCTCAGCAAGGTGATATCCAAGAAACAACAAAAGGAATCGACACGCTACCAACGTTTCTGGACAAACTAGACCCACAAATGAAAGAAATCTATACAGTTGCAGGAAAAAATGCCGAATTATTAAATTGGATACCTTGTTACTGTGGATGCGGAGAAAGTGTGGGACATAAAAACAATAAAAACTGTTTTATTCGTGAAATTAAGAAAAATGGAGAAGTTGTTTGGGATTCTCACGCAACGACCTGTGTAAACTGTTTAGAAATTGCGGTCGAATCTGCATCTATGCATCAAAAAGGAAAATCGACTCTTGAAATTCGAAACTACATTGATAATAAATATAAAGAAGGCTACGCAAAACCAACGCCTACCCCAATGCCAAAAGCGTAAAAACGAGGAATTTCCTCGTTTTTTACTTTTTACGTAACATTTCCCTTAGCAAATTCTTTCAAGTGTTTTTCTTCTCGATTGACGTACACTATATGTAACTCCTCAGTAAGGAGGGTACACAATGCAGACATATAACGACTACGATAAAGCTCTCTATTACACGTATTGTTGTAATTGGGACAAGTTGCTTGTTTTAATGGTGCAAACTGATGATCAATTACTTTCTAAACGAATCGAGCATTTTTTACATGCTTACAAATATGGAAAAGAACTACCAGAAGTAGATAAACAACTTCAACTTCTATTCCAATATATCGACCATGCTTCACAAAAGTCGCATATAGAAGAAATAGACCAAGTACAAATGTAAATGAAGCGCTATTCTCCCTTTGAGAATAGCGCTTTTTGAATATTTTTCCATATATCTGTTCATAATACACATATCAATAGTGGACGGACGTGATGATTTGCATAAATCTTTATACTTATTTCTCTGCATGATGATACTGCTTATCGGTTGTGAAAAAACGAATAATCCTCATTCGTTTCAAGGGATAAAACAAGAGAAAGACATATGGAACATCCTACTTATCGGCAGCGATTCACGAGGTGAGCAACAAGCTCGTGCTGATACAATTATGATTGCCCAGTACAATAAAAAAGAGAATACAGCAAAGCTTGCTTCAATTATGCGGGATAGTTATGTAGAAATTCCTTCTTACGATAAAAAATATAATAAAATCAACGCTGCCTACTACTATGGCGGCCCTGAATTATTACGAAAGACGATTCAACATAATTTTGGAATCGATGTTTCTCATTACATTACGATTGATTTTGAAGCATTTGTTAAAATTGTGGATACCATTGCACCTGAAGGAATTGAAGTGAATGTTACACAAACAATAATCGATGATATGGGACTACATGTAAAGCCAGGGATACAACCTCTTCACGGGAAAGATTTACTGAAATACGCGCGTTTTCGCCATGATACTGAAAGTGACTTTGGCCGTGTGAAACGACAACAAGAAGTACTCCGGGCATTGAAACAAACCCTTACTGATAAAGTTCACTCTATAGATGGGGTACTAAATTTACCAATAATGGCACATGAACTCTCTCCATATATAAAAACAAATTTAGATATGTCAACGCTATTTACACTTGGAAATAGTATTTTATCTCAGCCCATTGATAAAATGGAAACGATGCGAATTCCAATTGATAACGAATATGAATCTGCTCTTACCAAACACGCTGGTTCCGTATTAAAAATAAATCCAGAAGCAAATAAAGAAGCCATTCAAAACTTCTTCAATGTCACAAAAGCTGTAAACCGACCGTAAAAACAAGGTTCATGGACCTTGTTTTTTTATTTCCAAGTTTCCCCCTTATAAAACTTTCCTTGATAAAAATATTTTCTCTTTATTTTCTTGTCCTTTTCATACTATAATTTAGTATGTAACTATTATAAGAGAGGTAAAAAACATGAAACGTGAGACAAAACAAGAATATGCATTGTTTACTGCTTGGGGAGCTTCTTTTATTGCTACACTTGGAAGCTTATATTTTTCTGAGATCATGAAGTTTGAGCCTTGTGTACTTTGTTGGTATCAACGCATTTTTATGTACCCATTTGTTTTATGGCTTGGTATTGCAGTTATAAAAAAAGACTACCACATTGCTACATATTCTTTACCAATTGCAAGTATTGGTGCCTGTATTTCGTTATATCATTATGCCATTCAAAAAGTTTCTGCATTCTCAGCAGCAGGAGCAGCTTGTGGACGTGTGCCTTGTACGGGGGAATATATAAACTGGTTCGGATTTGTCACAATCCCATTTTTGGCACTTATCGGATTTATCACGATCGCGATTTGCAGCTTGATTGTAATTAAAAATAAATAAGGAGATGACATAATGAAAAAAATGCTTATCTTTGGTGGTATTATTATCGTCTTATTTGCAGCGATTTTTGCTGTAGTACAGATGGAAAACAAAAATACAACGAAACAAGAAAAAAATTACTATACAAATAAAATCTCTTCTTCTGATATTCGTAAAAATAACGAGGAAAAGAAAGAACAAACCATTTACTTCTATCAAACAGGTTGTCACTACTGTGAAAAAGTCTCACCTATTGTTGTACCAATGGCTAAAGACATGAACATTGATATGAAAGTCATTGATATTTTCAACGATAACCCAACTTGGGATGATTATAAAATTGAAGGAACACCAACAATTATTCATTTCAAAGATGGAAAAGAAGTAAATCGTATTAAAGGTGAGCAATCAAAAGATGCTTTTGAAAAATGGTTTAAAGAAAACAAAAAATAATAAGAAAAGGAAACTCCTTCTATACATGAAAGCTGTGTAAAATCCCACACTAATGTATAAGGAGGGGGTTTTATGCCAGAGGTACGCTGCTCTGTTTCCAATTGTTTATTTTGGGGACAAGGGAACTTTTGTCAAGCAAATGCAATCTTTGTTCAGCCTGATGACCAAAACGCGAATCAACCAGGCGATGATTCTTATACAAATGCAGCTTTAACGGGTGAAACACTTGAAAGCTCTGCGACAACAAGCGTTGAAACATGCTGCCAAACATTTAGACCGAAATATTAACAAGCAAATCTCCACCTCCTTTTGAGGTGGGGATTTTTCTTTTATACTATGTACAAATACAATGTTTAAGAAGCAAAGCCATTTTGTTTCTTTTACAAATAAAATAAGTGCGGTAACTTGTACCAATCGCGAGCAATCGTTTCTCTCCTAACACTTAAAGATGTAGAAACATACAGCTAAAGGTATGCTTCTACATTATAACAACCCCATATTTCCATGCATCATGCATTATCGTCATATACACAATCAATATAAAAACTGTTCCAAACAATGTTATCCTGCGATAGATTCCATCTTCCCCTTCTCTCGCTTCAACAAAGGACCAAATAAAACCAACGAAAAGTAATAAATCAATATAGGGAATATACAGATTAAACATAAATGAAACATACAAATAAATAATAAATAAGCAATTCGTTAACAAAAAGATTTTAAATGCAAATTGGCTATTCCCTTTTCTCATAACACGCCCGCCCCCAATCTGTACTGTATTATATTCACAAGAACAGAATAGTTGCGATTGGACCAACTAATTACACTTTGCTATATAAATTCGCTGCTATGAAGAGTAAAAGGTGACCTCCACTCATTTCCTCTCTTTGTTTTAACATGGCATGGGGCCAAAAAAGGCTCTGACCGCTTCTATCCACGGACTGATCCTCTCTCACATCCAAAAAGAAAGGTCTTTCGCTTTTTATTTATATAACAAATAAGCTATCGCCTATTTACGATAGCTTTACTGTATATTATATTTCCTCTTATATATATTACTTAAAATGGAATAAGGCACTTGCTCATAACGAATTTTCCCGCCTGTTTCATCCATAATATACAAATTATTACCTATATAATAACTTCCATTTTTCCCTCGAGAATAAACAGCATATCGTTCATTCGGCAATACTGTTTTTACTTTCGTAAATTGACCATTTGGTTCTTGCCAATATATATTCATACGATCCACAAGTGTTAACATTCCAATTTGCTCTTCTTCTACTATACGTCCATTCCAACTTGTAACACGATATCCAAGCTTATGCGCTGCATATTCTGGAGATGTATAAAACTGAGAAATAATTACTTTTGTCCGTAACGATACTCGGTCATATAGCCATTGTATATCTCGATCATGCATGCGAATGCAACCGTTTGATTCTCTTCTTCCAATCGTCCCTTCTCGATTTGTACCATGAATTGCATATTCTTTTTCATTTAAACCGATCCATCTTGTTCCAAGTGGATTATTCGGTGCACCACCCGGAATATTTTTACGGTGATATTCTTTATTTTTATATTTATTAATGATACAAAATGTGCCTTCAGGGGTTGGTGTGTTACGCTTTCCAGTTGTAACAGGAAACGTCCTTACATATTTTCCATTTTCAAAAAAAGATAATTGATTTGTAGTAAGGTTAATAAGTATTAAATGATCTGCACTAGCAAAAGTGCTGATTGGTAGACAGAAAAAGAATATCACCATCAAACATATCTTCTTCATTCATATCCCCCCAGTACCATCATCTACGATGGTACCATTAGCTTTTACTATGCACTCAATTCTTATGAACAAAAACACAAAGATTCTTCAGATTTAACTTATCCATTCACAATTACACCACCATTTACGTGAATGATTTGTCCGGAAACATATGTGGAATCGCCTGAAGCTAAATATACATAAGCAGGTGCTAATTCATACGGCTGCCCTGGTCTTTTCATCGGTACATTACTTCCAAATTCCGATACCTTCTTCTTATCAAAACTCGCTGGAATAAGCGGTGTCCAAATCGGGCCTGGCGCAACACCATTTACACGAATTCCTTTTTGAACTAGTGATTTTGCAAGTGAACGTGTAAAAGCAACAATCGCTCCTTTTGTTGCAGAATAATCAATGAGTTGCTCGTTTCCTTCATACGCAACGATCGAAGCTGTATTTATGATTGTATCTCCCTGCTTTAAATGTGCGAGCGCAGCTTTTGTAACGTGAAAATAAGAAAAAATGTTAATGCGAAATGTTTTTTCAAGTTGCTGCGCTGTAATGTATTCTAAACTTTGCTGCGGGTATTGCTGCGCAACATTATTCACAAGAACATTTAAACCACCTAGCTTTGAAACTGCTTCCTTTACGATGTGCTGACAATGTTGTTCACTACTTAAATCACCTGGGAGTAATATGCATTTCACACCTTGCTTTTCCACAAGTCTTTTCGTCTCGTTCGCATCTTCAAGTTCATCTAAATACGCAATCGCAATATTGGCTCCCTCTTTTGCGAACGCAATTGATATCGCTCTTCCAATTCCACTATCCCCTCCTGTAATAAGCACATTTTTCCCTTTTAATTTTTCACTACCGCGATAATTAGGATCTTCGTACTCTGGGAGAGGATTCATCATCGATTCAATCCCCGGTTGTCTATTTTGATGTTGTGGTGGTAACGTTAAAAACTTTTTTTGCTCAGGCATACACATTTCAGCTCCTTCTCATTTCTCTTTCTTATGATGTACACATTTATAAAAAGTACTTATACATTAAAAGCCGAAACGTAGGAGCTGTTCTGTGATTAATATTCGAAATTAAGACATAAAATAGAAATTGTTATAAACTTTTTTGTGCGAAACTCTTGCAATAGAACCAAAAAGCGAATATTATATATAACTGTTGTGGCAATCATTCGTAAACAGAAAGGATGTTTATATGTTTAACCTTTCAAAACATAAAACTTCTATTAAAACTGAAATTATGGCAGGTATTATTACCTTCTTAACAATGGCATATATCATTGTCGTAAACCCTATCATCCTTGGGGATGCAGGTGTTCCATTTGAACAAGCATTTACAGCGACAATTATTGCCGCTGTTGTTGGAACATTATTTATGGCAATCTTTACAAATTTACCAATTGCAATCGCGCCGGGTATGGGACTTAACGCTTATTTCTCTTACTCTGTTGTAAAAGCGCATGAAGGAATGACCTTTGCAATTGCATTCTCTGCTGTATTTGTAGCAGGTATGATTTTAATTTTGTTATCATTTACATCTTTCCGTACAAAATTAATGGAAGCAATTCCTGAAAACTTAAAACATGCAATTACTGCTGGTATTGGCTTATTTATTGCTTTTATCGGTTTACGTCTGACGGGCATTGTAACAAAACATCCGTCTAACTTAGTTGGGCTTGGAGATCTTCATTCGCCTCCTGTACTACTAGCGTTAGCTGGACTTGGAATTACTCTGATTCTTATGTCCTTAAATGTAAACGGCGCATTATTCATCGGAATGCTCTTAACAGGAATTATCGCTTATTTCACAGGTCAATTAACATTTCCAAACGGTATTACATCAATGCCTGGATTACCAGAAGGAATTATTGTTTCAAATCCAATTACTGCTGTTTCTGATGTGATTCATTACGGATTATACGGCGTTGTATTCTCACTCTTCCTTGTTACACTATTCGATACAACAGGTACACTACTTGGTGTTGCTCAGCAAGGTGGATTTATAAAAGATGGTAAACTTCCAAAATCGGGACGAGCTCTTCTATCTGATTCTTTCTCAGCAACAATCGGGGCTATGTTCGGAACAACACCATCAACAGCATATATTGAATCATCTGCGGGTGTTGCAGCCGGTGGACGTACTGGTTTAACAACAGTTACAGTAGCTGCATTGTTTGCCGTTGCTGCATTCTTTGGTCCTCTAGTAGGTGCTGTTTCTGGTGTTTCAGCAATTACATCTCCATCATTAATTATTGTTGGTAGCCTAATGATGGGCGCTGTACGCCACATTGATTGGGATACATTCGACGAAGCATTCCCAGCATTCTTAGTAATCTTAAGCATGCCRCTTACATCAAGYATCKCAACAGGTATTGCACTTGGATTCATTTCGTATCCACTTATGAAAATGGCAAAAGGACAATTCCGTGCTGTGCATCCACTTGTATATGTATTTGGTATTTTGTTTGCTTATCAATTAGTTTTCTTACCGCACTAATAAAAAAGCCTTGGCTCACAAATTCTGTGAACCAAGGCTTTTTCTAATATTCCTTATTCATTTGCAATTCTTTACTATACTTTTGAATCAAAAATGAAGAAATAAACATCACCATTCCTGCGCTAAAACCAATTAGTTGATCTAATAAAAGTTCATCATGAATCAGAAAGCGTAATAGAAATACTCCACCAAAAATAAACATTGCCGTATATCCCATACGTCTAAGTCCCTTATATACATTTTCCATATGTATCATTCCTCTATACACTTTTACCCAAATTATACCACAATTAGCTCTTAATAGATTTTATATTCAGTCTATTACAAGAACAAAAACCCCTGAAAGAGGTTTTTCCATCCATTACCTTTGTAAAAACACCTGTAAATCCGCAAATTGTCTTGCTGCATCTTTATAGCCTTGTTCATATAAATTTTGCAGCTTTTGTGGATCTTTTTCCATTCGATCCACTTGAAGTGGTACTTCTGGACGAATGACAAATAGATTTCCAGCTAACTCTTCTTTTTCAATATAATGAAGTGTCTCATTGTATACTTCATAACGAGAAAGCATCGTATTGACAAGATTAGGATATTTTTTATAAGCTTTTGCTGCAATCCATCCAAATTTTGATTTTTTCTTCGCATATCCATGGTTTCTCGTTAAAATAACAATCGATTTCTCATAACCATCTTGCTGTGCTTTACGAACTGGGATTGGATCCGAAATTCCGCCATCCAATAATTGTTTACCACGATAATTTACAACTGGTGCGATAAATGGCAATGAGCTAGAAGCTTGTAATAAAGTCAATGCATCTTCATTTGTTCCTTCTTTTTCAAAATACATTGGTTCACCGGTTTCACAATCTGTCGTTCCTACTAGAAAACGCTCTGCACTATTAAAGTATGTGTCAAAATCAAATGGCACGTGCTGTTCTGGAATTTCACGAAAAATAAAGTCCATATCAAATAACTGACGTTTTTTCCATAAATTTTTGTAAGATAAATACCTCGGATGTGTTGCATAATCAATATTTACTGTTTTATTTCGATTTCTTTGTCTTGAAATATATGAAGCCGCATGACATGCTCCTGCTGAAACACCAATAATATAGGGAAAATATAAATCCTGCTCCATAAAGTATTCTAGTATTCCACCCGTATATACACCGCGCATACCGCCGCCTTCTAATACTAAACCCGTATTTTCAAGCATTGTTTTCTCTCCTCTTTATATACATAGACTCTTTAATTATTCATCTTGTTAAATATCTCTTTCTATTATATAAGAGTCTTCACAAAAACCATATTCAGAAGGCTTGGTGCGAACGAAAAATTATTCTTCTACTTCTCTAAATGGGATCCTACATCCTTTACAAACCTTTGAATCAATGATAATTCCTCTTCTGTATACTGATTTAAAAGTAACAACCACTTCTCTTCAGCTTGTTGATGCAATTTCTCATGCGCCATGTAAATTTCATTTCCGTTGTCTGTTAAACGAAAAAATATTTCCTTTTGATTATCTAACATTCTCATCTTTTCAACAAATTGTTTATTAAACAATTTTGTACAAATTTTAGAAATTGCTCCCTTTGTCATCCCCATCTCTTCAGTAATAGCTGTTACATTCATTAATCCTTTTTTTCCTATGCATTGGATCACATGTAATTCTGATAAAGACATGCCACTTACCCCTGTCTCACGAAGAAAACGCTCATCATTTCCTTTCATATGCTCTTCTTGTTTATGAAAAAGTGTACGAATATCCGAAAGTATTTCTATTTGCCTTACTGTACGGTCCAAGTCGAATCCCCTCCATGATACTTCATAAGTTTCCACAGAAACAATTTAATTATATACCATTTCAAAATAAAAATTAAATTCATTTTTATCTTTACAAGTAAGAAAATAATGTTAAAATTATTTTAGTTTCCAAGGAAACTAAAATAAGGAGGTTTTCTGATGAATCACTCATTATCTTCATCAAAATTAAAATCTATTTTGTATATCGTTTGTATTAGCGCTCTATTAGGTTCCTTTGCTCAAAACATTTACACGCCCCTCTTACCAATGATTCAAGATTCTTTTCACACCTCTCTTTATCTTGTGAATTTAACTGTCTCTATTTTTACTTTTGTTCTTGCAATTATGCAGCTTGTTTATGGACCATTAATTGATACAAAAGGACGCAAATATATTCTTCTTCCCAGTCTATTCATAGGTACAATCGGTGCAATTGGTTGTGCTTTTACAACAAACATTTATTTATTTCTTATTTTCAGAGCAATTCAAGCATCAGGGATAGCTGCGATACCTGTTGTAGCGGCTACTATTATTGGGGACTTATTCGAAGGAAAAGAACGAGGGAAAGCCATGAGTCTTTATCAAATGCTACTTTCCATTGCTCCTGCTGTAGGCCCTCTCATAGGCGGCTATCTTGGAAATATAAATGGTCACGTATCTATTTTTCTATTCTTATCTACGATTGGCATAGCCCTATTAATTGTAAATATTGCATGGCTACCAGAAA
Source organism: Bacillus sp. 05T22 (assembly GCF_056396765.1). Classification (NCBI taxonomy): domain Bacteria; kingdom Bacillati; phylum Bacillota; class Bacilli; order Caryophanales; family Bacillaceae; genus Bacillus; species Bacillus sp. 05T22. Next base: position 20,710 of record NZ_JBFTMC010000049.1, on the reverse strand, counting down.
CAAAACCGGTTATTCCTAAAAAAGCTACAACAACTAATAATTATTGGAGTATCTTAAAACACAGAACTGGTTCTGCTATTGCGATCATTGGATTTATGCAGTTCTGCATTTATTTTTGTTTTCTTGTTTTTTTACCAGCAATATTAGCCAATTTAGTTCATTTCAACACAAGTAAAATTGGGCTTATGTTTGTACCAATGTCTCTATGTATTATGCTAGGAAGTTATTGCTACAAGTTTTTACAAACATTACTTACAACAAAACAAGCTTTACTTCTCACCAGTTTTCTCAATATCACATGCGTTATTCTATTTTCTTTCACATATCATATAAATATCCCAATCCTTATCATTGCAACATCCCTATACGGTTTTAGCATGGGACTATCAATTCCAACCCATACAACTCTACTAACAGAAGAATTTGTAAGCGAACGAGCAACTGCCATTGGTATCTACAACTTTATCCGTTATATCGGAATGGGTACAGGACCAATCGTAGGCAGTTTTCTACTCTTTAATCAAAATTACTTTTGGATTTTCTTTGTAGAGGCAATTGTTTTTCTGATTGTGGTCTTATATTCTATGAAAAAGCTAACTTCTCATCCTGTAAGAAAAGCTAGAATTCAAAAAGCTAAATAAACATTTATGTATATTACAAACAAAAAAGAGAATGTCCGAAAACAGCTATTTTACTGCATTTGGACATTCTCTTTTTTATACTCTCTGATCTGCCACAATATGAATATCAATATGCTTCGTCTGCCTCATAATTTCATTTACAATGGATCCTTTTCGAATTTCTTCCCATCTTGTTCTTGCTGATTGACCAAGTAAAATTTGGGTGACCTGTAATCGTTTTGCCACTTCAATAATGACATCAGCTGGCTTTCTTCCTTTCGCTTCTTCCAATACGAAAGTAGCATGAAATTGATTGGTTAACGATTGCCACTCCTCAATTGTTTGCCTTTTGCTTGCCGATATTAATTCTATATTTTCTCTTTCAACATTTAATACATACAATTCAGCGTTTAATCGATCTGCCATACGCCAACCACGCCGTATTAATTTCTCTGCTGTTGAACTATATTGCACACAAACGAGAATTTTTTCTTTTACACCTATTGGTTCTGTCACTGACTGACTAATCTTCTCGTCCATATCGTCGGCAACTTCACGAAGTGATAACTCTCGTAAAGCTCCTAAATTATTAACCGTAAAAAAATTTTGTAAGCTTTGCTGAATTTTTCCTTCTTTATATATCTTTCCATCTGTCAATCGTTTCCTCAAAACTTCAGGGGTTACATCAACAAGTTGAATTTCATTTGCTTTTTGTAAAATAAAATCAGGAATACGCTCTCGTACTTTTACATTCGTGATTTGTTCCACAATATCATGAACGCTTTCTAAGTGTTGAATATTAAACGCTGATAATACTGATATCCCAGCGTCCAATAATTCTTCTACATCCATATAACGTTTTTTATGTTTTAATCCAGGTATATTACTATGTGCCAATTCATCCACAACAACTACTTGCGGTGCTCGCTTTATAATCCCCTCTACATCGAGCTCATAAAATACTTTTCCTTTATAGTTTATTTCTTTTAACGGTATTCTTTCTAAATCAGCAATTGCTTCTTCTGTTTCTTTTCTTCCATGCGTTTCAATTAAACCTATTACAATATCAATATTCTCTTTTTTCATTTCTTGCGCATCAAACAACATTTTATAACTTTTCCCTACTCCTGGAGCAGCACCTACATACAGCTTTAATTTCCCGCGATTTTGCTGGCGTATATATTCTAAATATTCTTCCGGCGTTCGTCTTTGAAACGTCGGTTTATAATCATCTGCATACATTACGCGCACAACCTTTCCTAGTAAACAACGCTACCTCAATCGATTGGATTGAGGTAGCAACAATACTATTTCATTATTTTCTGTAATTCCAGATTTAATTTCAAAACGTTCACACGATCCTCTCCAAATAATCCTAGTGCAGCACCTTCTGTTTGAGACTTAATCATTTGATTTATTTTTTCTTTCGGAATATTCGTTAATTTCGAGATGCGATCAACTTGTACGTAAGCTGCCTTTGGACTAATATCAGGATCTAATCCAGAACCTGAATTCGTCACTAAATCCATCGGTACTTCCGTAACTGAAACAGTCGGATTTTTATCCTTCCAATTTGCTACACTTTCTTCTACACGTTTTACTAAATCAGGATTAGATGGTGCATAGTTATTTGATCCTGACGCTTCTGCTTTATATTCTATACTAGAGACGCGTCCATGAAAATAACGTGGGTCTGTAAAGTTTTGACCGATTAACTTTGAGCCAATCACTTCATTTTTTTCATTATATATAAGACTTCCATCCGCATTATCCTTCATCACTGCTTGCGCAATTCCAGTTACAAGCAGCGGGTATAAAAGCCCACAAAGAACAAGAAATGTAAAGGTAACACGAATGACCGGTGAAAGTATATTTTGTTTTTTAGCCATTTTCTTTTCCCCTCTTCCTTATATGAACAATCCTACAATTAGATCAATTACCTTAATCCCAATGAAAGGAACAATGACTCCTCCAAGTCCGTAAATTAATAAGTTGCGACCAAGCAATGCATTGGAACTCATCGGTTTATACGCAATCCCCTTCATTGCTAATGGAATGAGTAATGGAATGATAATCGCATTAAATATTAATGCTGATAAAATAGCTGAAAGTGGCGAAGTTAATTTCATTATGTTCAGTGCTTCCATTTGCGGAATTGCTAATGTAAACATCGCTGGAATAATCGCAAAGTATTTTGCTATATCATTCGCGATACTGAACGTTGTTAATGCACCACGCGTCATTAGCAGCTGTTTACCAATACCTACAACCTCAATAATTTTTGTTGGATTGGAATCTAGATCAATCATATTAGCCGCTTCTTTCGCAGCTGTTGTTCCACTATTCATCGCTAATCCAACATCCGCTTGCGCTAACGCTGGTGCGTCATTCGTACCATCGCCAGTCATTGCCACAAGTTTTCCTTTATCTTGTTCTGTTTTAATAACTGCAATTTTATCTTCTGGCTTACATTCTGCAACAAATTCATCTACACCTGCTTCTTTCGCAATTGTTGCTGCTGTTAATGGGTTATCACCTGTACACATGACCGTTTTGATTCCCATTTGGCGAAGTTGTTCAAAACGTTCGCGCATACCAGGTTTTACAGTATCCTTTAAATAGATTAAGCCATAAATACGATCATCCACTGCAACTACAAGTGGTGTCCCACCTTCTTTTGAAATTAAATCTGCCTTTTGATTCACATCTTTTGGAATCGTACCACCTTGCRCTTGTACCCACTCAATAACAGCACCAACTGCACCTTTTCTTACTTTTGTACCATCAAGTAAGTCTACACCACTCATTCTTGTTTCTGCTTTAAACGGAACAAACTCTCCTTGCTCAGCAAGCTCACTGTTATATGATAAAGCTTTTGATTTTACATATTCAATTACAGAACGACCTTCTGGTGTTTCATCTAAAACTGATCCTAATGCAGCCCATTTTGCTAATTGTTCAATTGTTTCGTTTCCTACAGGAAGTAATGTATGTGCCATCCGGTTTCCAAAAGTAATAGTACCYGTTTTATCTAAAATAATTGTATTAATATCACCCGCAGCCTCTACAGCTTTACCTGACATTGCTAATACATTAAATTTCGTAACACGGTCCATTCCGGCAATCCCAATCGCGGATAATAATCCTCCAATTGTTGTTGGAATTAAGCAAACAAGAAGTGCAACAAGTACGGCTGTATCAATCTTAAACCCTAAATAATTTGTGAAAATTGGTAGTGTTACAACTACAATTAAGAAAATAAGAGTTAAACTTGTCAGTACTGTATTCAAAGCTATCTCATTCGGTGTTTTTTGACGAGCAGCCCCTTCTACTAAAGAGATCATTTTATCTATAAATGACTCACCTGGATTGCTTGTAATCGAAATTGTAATCTCATCACTAACAACCATTGTACCGCCTGTTACCGAACAAAAATCACCACCTGCTTCTTTAATAACAGGAGCAGATTCACCTGTTATTGCTGATTCATCCACCGATGCCAAACCTTTAATGACTTCACCATCACTTGGAATCATTTCCCCTTGCTTTACAATTACAATGTCACCTTTTCTCAGCTCAGTCGCTGAAACTTGAACGATTTTCCCATTCTCTTTTATGACATTTGCAAATACATCTTTCTTCGATTGTTTCAAAGAATCTGCTTGCGCTTTCCCACGCCCTTCAGCTAATGCTTCTGCAAAATTCGCAAATAACACTGTAAATAATAGAATGAGAGAAACTGTTATATTAAACCAACCTGGTATACTACTAGATTCATTGGGAAGGAATGATAAAATCAAAGTAATAATAAATCCAATTTCCACTACGAACATAATTGGGTTTTTCACCATTACTTTCGGATTCAGCTTCGCAACTGATTGTTTCATTGCATGTGTAACAATATCACGATCCATCGTTTTCGCTTGTCTAACCTCATCTTCTACAACATGTACCCGTGATTGATTCGCTTGTTTTTCTTTTACCACTACAGGTCTCATCATTTACCCTCCATTACTTCAATGTAAGAAATTCTGCAATTGGGCCTAATACTAACATTGGGAAGAATGTTAACGCACCGACAATTACAATTGTCCCAATGAAAATTCCACCAAATAAACTATTATCTGTTCGGAATGTTCCGACTGTTTCTGGTACTACCGTCTTCTCTTTCAATGAAGCTGCAACAGCTAACATCGTAATTAAACTGAAATAACGTCCTAAAAACATAACTAAACCAGTTGTAATATTCCAAAATGGTGTATTATCTCCTAATCCCTCAAATCCAGATCCATTGTTGGCAGCAGAAGATGTATACTCATATACAACTTGCGTTAAACCATGAAAACCTGAATGAGAAATCGCATCCGTCCCTAAATGAGTTGAAAGGGCCAATGCTGAAAATCCTAAAATAAGCAATGGATGAAATAATATTGTTACCGCAATTAATTTCATTTCTTTTCCTTCAATTTTCTTACCTAAAAATTCTGGTGTCCGTCCAACCATCAATCCAGATATAAAGACTGCAATAATTGCGTACATAATGATATTGACAAAACCTGCTCCAACACCACCAAACACTGTATTTAACATCATGTTTACAAGTGGTACCAATCCACCAATCGGTGTTAACGTATCATGCATTGTATCAACTGCACCTGTTTCGGCTGCTGTTGTTACTGTCGCATACAGTGAAGAAAAGACTGTTCCAAATCGTACTTCTTTTCCTTCTGTACTGCCTTGCACATGTTCCATACCCATTTGATTTAATACTGGATTCCCATGTAATTCAGATGAAACAATCGTTACAAACCCAATTAAAAACACCATAAATAGGGAAACGAAAAGGATACGTCCTTGTTTCTTATTGCCAACCATTCGTCCATACGTAAACGGTAAAGCTGTTGGCAGTAACATCATGAGCATCATTTGTAAGATGTTAGTGATTTGTCCTGGATTCTCAAATGGATGTGTGGAGTTTGCTCCGAAGAATCCGCCACCATTGTTACCAAGTTCCTTAATTGAAACAAATGAAGCTACAGGACCACGCAAAATACTTTGTTTCACACCTTCAATTGTTTGTGCTGTAACTGCTCCGTCTAAAGTTTGCGGTACACCAAGCGCAACAAAAATAAGTGCTGCAACAAATGCAATGGGAAGAAAGACCCTTGTTAAAGCTCGAGTAAAATCAACGAAAAAGTTCCCCAGTTCCTTGCCTGCTAATCCTCTTATAAAAGCCATAACAAGTGCTAATGTCGTTGCCGGTGCAGCAAACATTAAAAATGTGATCCCAATTAATTGTGATAAATAAGATAATCCGTTTTCGCCGCTATAATGCTGTAAGTTTGTATCCGCCATAAAGCTGATTGCTGTATTAAAAGCAAGCGTTGGCTCCATCCCTTCAATATGAGCTGGATTTAATGGAAGCACGCCTTGTAAGCGAAAGATGAAGTATACAACAACGATCATAAAACCATTGAGTGCAACTAATGATAGTGCATACTGTTTCCAAGTTTGATTGTACGACTTAACACCCGCAATTTTGAAAATAAGCTTTTCAAAAGGGCCAAATACTTTATCTAATTTTCTACTACCTTGAAAAGCTTTCTCTAAATAAATCCCCGTTGGCTTTGCAACAAGAATAAACAATAACATTGTGATGACAACTGCAACCCAAATCATAATGAATGATTCCCCCTAATTAAAACTTTTCTGGATTTAATAACGCATAAACTAAATACACAGTAATCGCTGCAACAATAACCGATAAGGCAATCATCATGATTGCTTCCCTTCTTTCACAACTTTATCTGACCAGCTCGCTAGCCCTATCATAGATGCTACCAATACAACACAGATTCCGATCATCACAACATCAAGCATTATAATCCCTCACTTTAAAATGTTAAATTTTACCATCTACCCATCAAAAAAAGAACACTGAGGCTCTACTCAGTGTTCAAAAATGAACAACACAAAAGTAAACCTCCTCTCCAAACGCTTACGAGGTTAGCTGTCGGATTCGGGCCTAAAGAATATACTCCTCTATATTTAACTTGTAAAGAGTAAAATTACCTAAAATAAGAAAATATTTCATCATTTAAACGCTTACATTGGTTAAGATTAATATTTTATCATCTGTTTCCTTGTCTTTTCTTTCTTTTTCATTGAAATCAACTTTTAATATAAAATAAAAAAGAGCGAATTATGTTAAGTACTTCTTTTAGCACTTAACACTCGCTCTCTTCCTCATACTAATTTTATCCCGCTATTTGCGGGCAGTAAGCCCCCCACAGAAACGAAGAAGTTTCACTTTATTCTCTACGCAAAAATGAACGTAAATTTCTCCCGCGAACAAAGACTTGTGTCAGCTCCACATGCATTTTTTCATACTCAATGATATCCGTTTCTAAATATAAACTATCTTCTGACGGCAATATCATATACGGCTTTGGAAACATAGGATCCATTGCTAATTCTTGAACTCGCTCTACTGATACTGCCCAACGATTCGCTATATCCTCGCGTAATAACACCTTCATCATCACTTCCCCCGCCCTATTCAAAAAATAAAAAAGAAATGTTATCACAATTTGTAAACACTACAAATGTAGCTCCAATTGTTTGATAGAGCCTTACTGGATATCTTTTATTTCTTGTGACAACTGTAATAGGTGCTTGAAAAGAAAATCGAATACGCTCGGTAAAAAAGCTAACTGTTGGAAGCTCATCTCCTAGCAGGATTACTTTTTTAATCCTCTTGCCAATATTAGTTACATTCTGCTCACCATTGCAACAATAAGTTGATTCAAATCCACACGCTCGCACTTCAGCCGCTACATGTTCAGTTGCGGTAAAAATAATCATATCTTGTTGAAAAGGCACTAATTCTCGTAAACTGTTTACTTTTTCCTCTTCCCCTACACAAATGAGCGTTACCTCTTTTTCCCCATCCATGTACATCATCCTCCTTAGCATAAAAGAATTCAAATATAGATTGATATTCTCCTATACTAATCAGACCGATGAAGTGATGTATCCATCCATGCACCATCCTCTCTCAAGACGCTTACGAAGTTAGCTGTCGGATTCGGACTTTGAGAGTAGCCCTACTTTCATCATGAAAGATTCACCCCTAGTGACCATGCACAATTTGGTTCCTCCGCTCCAAATGAATCGGACTCAGCGTTACAAAAACAGATTCTGGCTGATATAATACTCCTAAATATGGAAAAAGTAAACAATAAAAAAAGCCAGTTATAAAACTGACTTCCCCATCAAGACTTGAATATTTACGCACGAGTTTCTTGACGTTTACCCCGCATTAATAGGCAGTAAGATCCCCATCTCAAAATGCAGCGAAAGCAAAAACTACTAGATGGGGGACCAACTTCCTGTAAAAGCCCGATTGGTTCAACTAATAATCAATGGGGGATGAAACTCCCCACTGATTAAAGTTTCACTTTATATGCAAAATGATTCGTTGGGCCATGACCACTTCCAATATTCAATTGCTGTTCAATTGCTATGCTAATAAACTTTTTCGCTTCTCGAACCGCTTCTTCGATTGGATACCCATTTGCAAGTCCTGCCGTTACAGCAGACGCAAATGTACAACCACTACCATGCGTTTGTTTGGAGTCTATTCGTTCACTTTTATACTCAATAAATTGTTCACCATCAAATAAGAAATCAATAACTTCATTTCCTTGATAAGCGGCATGTCCACCTTTCATAAGAACGTACTTAGCTCCTAATCTATGCAATTCCTTCGCAGCTTCTTTACTATCTTGGATGTTATGAATCTCCATCCCTGTTAATACTTCTGCTTCCGGTACATTCGGAGTCACAACTGTTGCAATTGGCAATAAATGTTCTTTCAATGCTTGCACTGCTTCTTGCTGTAATAACGATGCACCACCTTTTGCAATCATAACAGGATCTAGTACAATATTATTCCAGCCAAACTTTTTAATATTTTCTGCAACGACCTTAATAATTTCACTACTAAATAGCATGCCGAGCTTAACAGCATCTGGTGTTAAATCAGCACCAATTGAATTTAATTGCTCCTGAATCCCTTCAAGGGTAACAGGATATACTCCTTGCACACCAAGTGTGTTTTGAGCTGTAATAGCTGTAATAGCTGTCATTCCATATACACCAAGCTCTTGAAATGTTTTTAAATCTGCTTGAATACCTGCACCACCGCCGCTATCTGATCCAGCAATTGTTAAAGCTTTATTCACTTTCATCTCACTCATCCTTTTCTATCCAAAATAGCGATGATAAATCGTTTTTGCTTCTACTATATCTTTTGTTCCATGCACAAGTACGCGTCCATCTTGAAAGGCAACTAGTCGCTTCCCTTCAACTGAAAATGATAATAAATAGGGATTTACCATTAAATCTGCTACGCGATCGCGCAGCAGCTCTTTATATCGTTTAAAATCTAATTGTTCTTTATAAGGAGGTCTGATTTGAACTGTATTTCTTCCGCATAAAACTGCAGTTTTCGATGTATTCTCTTTACTTAAATATGGGTAGAGTGCTTCCCCACCACATGATGGACAATTCGGCTTTCGAAGCTTTTGCACATTCATACATGAATATTCGTTTTTCCATACATCAAACGACACAAGTCCATCACGAAGTGCTTCATAATCCTCTACTAAAATTTTAATCGTTTCCGTTACTTGATAAGAAACAACGAGAGATACAGCAGGTGAAATAATACCTGCTGTATCACATGTTGCTCCGCCAAGCGGAATAGATTGTAATAAACAAGATAAACATGGCGTTTTTCCTGGTAAAATCGTATAAGAAAGGCCGTAACTTCCTACACACGCCCCATAAACCCACGGAATTGAATTTTTTTGTGATATATCATTTACGATAAAACGTGTTTCAAAATTATCAGTCGCATCAATTATTACATCGACATTTGTAACAAGCTGTTCTAATTCCTCTGCTGTCACATCTTGAACATATGCTTCTACAATTACATTGCTATTAATCGCTTGCAAACGTCTTTGTGCTGCTACAGCCTTCGGAAGATTACTTTCTACATCCTCCTCACAATATAGCTGCTGACGTTGTAAATTGCTCCAATCAATATAATCGCGATCCACAATCGTTACATGGCCGACGCCAGCTCTTACAAGCATCTCTGCATTCGCGCTACCAAGTGCCCCAGCACCAATGATTAACACATGCTTTCCGCCTATTCTTTGCTGCCCTTTTTCACCAATTGGAGAAAATAACTCTTGGCGAGAATATCGATTATTCAACTACGCTCATTCCTTCTAACGGGCTACTTGCTGTCGCGCAACGCTTACGTGCAATACGTCCTGCTTCAAATCCTAAACGTCCTGCATGAATACCTAATTTCATTGCTTCTGCCATTTTAATAGGATCCTTCGCTCCAGATACAGCTGTATTTAATAGCACACCATCCGCTCCTAATTCCATCGCAAATGCTGCATCAGCTGGACTACCAACACCTGCATCCACAATTACCGGTACTTTTGCTTGTTCAATAATAAAGCTTAAGCTTAATGGATTTACAATTCCAAGTCCTGAGCCAATTGGTGATGCACCAGGCATAATCGCATGAACACCAAGTTCCTGTAATTTACGTGCTAATACAACATCATCAGATGTATAAGGAAGAACAATAAATCCTTCTTCTAACAACATTTCAGAGGCTTTTAAAGTCTCCACTGGATCAGGTAATAACGTTCTGTCATCACCAATAACCTCTACTTTTACCATGTCACAAAGCCCTGAAGCTTTTGCTAATTTCGCAATACGAACTGCTTCTTCAGCATTTTTTGCCCCTGCTGTGTTTGGGAGTAATATATATTTTTTTACATCAATTTTTTCTAATAAATTGGGTTGGTCTGCATCAAATATATCCATACGACGTACTGCAAATGTTAAAATTTCTGCCTCTGATACTTCAATTGCTTTTCTTTGTACATCAAAATCAGAAAATTTCCCTGTTCCTAATAAAAGTCTAGAATGAAATGTAAATGGTCCAATGTTTAACATAATCAACCGCCTCCTACGAAAGTTACAATCTCAATTTGGTCTCCATCAAAAACAGATGTATCTCGATGGTCTTCTTTTTGCAAAATATCTTGGTTACATTCCACCACAACAATTTTTGTATCCAATCCTAAATGTGTAAGCAATTCTGCTACTGTCTTAACACTCCCAGGTACCTCTACTTTCTTACCATTAATTTTCAAATTCAAACTTCCATCCCCTTTCTATATAAACCTTTCTTGTTAGGTGGGAGAGAGCATCCGAACATGCATAGAAGCGGTCAGATCCTTTTCCTGCCCCATGCCAAGTAAAAACAAAGAAAAAAAAACGAGTGTAGTTCAGCCTTTATTCTTTGTCACATTGACTTACATGTTAAAAAATCAAAATACATTTATATAAAGTGAAACCTTAATCAACATGTGTTCTTTTTATCCTCCATCAATCAGGCGCTTACTGCCAGTTAATGCAGGATAAGTTGATTTAGAAACCAATGAATCTAGCAAATAATTCCCTTGCTTTCCTTCTATTAAATTTGCCATATATTGACCAGAAACGGGACTTAATAAAATACCGTTTCTGTAATGACCGGTACAAGCATATAATCCTTTTATTTCCTCATGTGCCCCCATATAAGGAACCTCGTGATTAGATTGCGGGCGTAATCCCGCCCACGTACTTTCCCATTCAGCTTCTTTCAAAGCCGGCAAGATTGTATAAGCACGTTCTAATATCGAAGTAATACTTTCTGGTTGTACAGACTTATTAAACGTATGAGGCTTCATCGTTGCTCCAATTACATAGCGTCCACCACGTTTTGGCGCGATATAAAACCGCTCTTGGAAAATAGGAGATTGCAGCAATGGTTTACGGCTCTTTACGGCAACAACTTCTCCTTTTACAGGATATGTACCCCACTCACTATGAAAATGATGAAGTAGTTTTGTACTCCACGAACCACCAGCAATTACTACCTTTTCACATGTAATCATACCTTCATTCGTAACAATTCCTACTACTCGGTTGTTTTCTATTTTGATATCAAATACTTCTGTTTGTTCATATATATCAGCACCAGAAATGGCCGCAGAGTGTGCAAATGCCTTTGTAAGTTCCGGTGCAATAACATGACCATCTTTTGGATAATATACAGCCCCAATGATCGATGAAGAGAGGAATGGCTCTTTTTTATAAAGCTCATCTCCTGTCAGAAAATATGATTCTTCACCTGTTTTCTGTTGCCAGTCCATAATATCTAGTATTCTTGTCTTCTCATCTTCATTTTGAGCTATACGATATATGCCTTTCTCTTCATATCCAATATCAATACCCGTTTTTTCACGTAAAGCTACTGCAAGTTGTGGAAATATTGTACGGCTTTCTCTAGCAAGCTCAAATAGTGGATCGTACGCATCCCACTCCGCCTGTACACCAAGTAAACCTGCCGCTGCTTTAGAAGCTTCAGACGCAATCCTTTGTTTCTCAACAATTGCAACTTGGTATCCTCTTTCCGCTAGAAAATGTGCAACTGAACTCCCAATCACACCGCCGCCAATAATGGCTACATCATACTTCTTACTCATGATTTTTCGCCCACTTTCTTATTTTCTCCTTGTACAACCTTGCCTGCTCATACGGATTACTATCACTTACAATCCCAGACATAACAGCAATACCACTCACGCCAGCTCCAAGAACCTCTCCTATATTTTTAGGTGTTATCCCTCCAATAGCTGTAATCGGTATCGTTAACCGCCTTGCTATATCTGAAATCTCTTCCAACCCTCTTGCCGGAACATCTTTCTTACAACTCGTTGAAAATACATGACCATAAACAAGTGAATCTGCTCCATTTTTGAACGCTACTATCGCTTCCTCTAAAGAATGCACAGAATAACCAACATGCAAATAAGAAAACTTTTCCTTTACAGACCTGACATCAGCACTTCGATATCCCAATTGTACGCGAGGAATATTTAATAGAATTGCAATATCGATTCGATCATTAATCACAAGCTTAGATGCCGGAAAGCCTCCTTTTAGGAGACCTTCCACACCTTCATATAACTCTTTCGTACTTTTCTCTCGCTCACGAATATGCAAATAATCAATCTCACTCTCAATTTGCATCGCTACATTCGCTAACTCTTCGAATGCCATCTGGCCATTTGAGATAACGTGGAGCTCATCTTTCATATTCACTCGCCTACTTTAAAATATTTTCGAATAATTCATTGGCAGGAACAATCTCTTTTGTCATGCCTTTTTCTTTCAACCATTTATTTTGTTTTTCCCATGACTCTTTCGTATCTGATAAAAATGGCTCATCTTTCGTTTCCATTTTCTCTAACAAAATTTTCATACTTTCTTTTTCAACTTCTGGAACAAGTGGGAAATTTTCCTTTTCTTGATGATTTAATAAAATACCCAGTGCTTCGTCCGGATTCTTTTTCATAAATTCATATCCTTTTTTCGCACCTCGTAAAAAGGCTTGCAACGCTTCTTTATCTTTTTTCAACGTTTTATCACCTGTTACAAAAACAAGTTCATGATAATTTGGTACACCATAGTCAGCTGGGTTGAAGTACGCTGGTTCATGGCCTTCATGACGCATAACAGGAACTTCATGGTTAATATAAGCACCTGTGACAGCATCTACTTTTTTCGTAATTAACGCTGGTACTAAATCAAATCCAACATCTACTACTTTTACAGTATCCGGATTGCCACCAGCTTCTTTTACCATCGTTTTTAAATACGCTTCACTTAAAGGTGTTCCAGAATAACCAACTGTCTTTCCTTCTAAATCTTTTGGTGAATTGATTCCCTCTGATTTTAATGATACGACGTGATTTAATGGTGAACGGACCACAGCTCCGATTGATTTCACTGGAATTTGTTCATTTGCTTTTGCAATGACAACATCTGGCTGATAATATAAACCAACTGTTACTTTCCCCGCTGCTGCCAACGTTAATGGATCGGTTGGATTAGAAGGGAATTTAATATTTACTTTCACGCCTTCTTCTTTAAAATATCCTTTTTCAATCGCCGCATAGATAAAACTATGGACTGCATTTGGATACCAGTCGAGCATAACTGTTACTTCTTTTTCAGCCTTTTTCTTTTCTGATGATGAATTGCTGGAACACCCTGCAATCATTGCAACTAATAATGTAAACACAAAGATGCGTTTGAATAATTTCATGAATGTTTCCTCCAACTAATGAATTTCTTTTCTAATATAGAAACAACTAAAACAAATAAAATAGCTAGTAATGATAGAAGCACAATCGGTGCAAACACACCAGCTCCGTCTAACTGTGTCATCATTCGTTTACTAAAGTATCCTAAACCAGCTTGCGCACCAAGCCACTCACCAATTGCTGCTCCAATGACACTAAGCGGAACAGCAATTTTTAAAGCAGAGAAAAAGTACGGAAGTGCAGATGGCAACTTTAACTTTAGAAAAATATCTTTTTTCGTTGCGCCATATGTCACTAAAAGCTCCTCCCATTCCTTTTTCGTGCTGCGCAATCCATCATACGTATTTACCGCAATGGGGAAAAAGGTAATCAAAACTGTCACAACGACTTTGCTCCAAATTGAATAGCCAAACCATAAAACAAATAATGGTGCTAAAGCAGTAATTGGAATCGTTTGTGAAGCAACTAGTAACGGATAAAAAGCTCTTGCTACCCATTTACTCGCATTCATAGACATCGCCAGTCCAACACCAAGTACAATAGAAATAACTACGCCGATTAAGACTACATATAAGGTTGCTGGCAAATGAACTGTAAGTAATATGTCACGCAGTGCCCACATTTTAGCTAGAATTGCAGTAGGAGATGGCAAAATATACATCTCATCTACAATTCTAGCCCCCACTTCCCAAGCTATGAGTAGTATGCCACTTAAAATCAGTGCAGGTAGTAACTCTGTCACACGTTTCATACGAGCACCTGCCTTTGCAGCATACCGAGTAACTCATCTTTTAGCCCTAGTATCTCAGGCCTATGCAAATCTTTTCTTGAGCGCTCCGTTCCAAGTGGTACAACACGCTCCGTTAAAGTTGTTATAGGTTGCTCTGTCACTATTAAAATCTGATTAGAAAGAAAAAGTGCTTCTTCTACATCGTGTGTAATAAATAAAATGGTTTTTTGCCACTGTTTCCATTGCTCAAACAACCATTCTTGCAACGTTGCTTTCGTTAATGCATCTAATGCGCTAAACGGCTCATCTAACAATAAAATGTCCCCGCCTGTTAATAAAGTTCGAATAAAGGACACTCGCTGCCGCATACCACCTGATAAATCTTTCGGATATTTGTTCTCGTATCCTTGTAAACCAAATTGTTCTAACAGCTCTTTTGCCTTTACATGTGCTTCTTTTTTCTTTATCCCCTGGCACTCTAACGGCAATGCCGCATTTTCAATAATCGTTCTCCACGGCAGGAGCATATCTTTTTGTGGCATATACCCTACAGGATGACTCGAGGTTTCTGTAAGTTGAATCGTTCCAGCCGCTACATCTTCTAATCCTGTAATTAAACGAAATAATGTACTTTTGCCACAGCCACTCGGTCCAATGATGCTAACAAACTCTTTTTCTTGTACAGAAGCATCCAGACCCTGTATAATTGGCTTTTCATCATAATGAAAGGAAACATTATGAAACTGTAGTATGCTCTTGCTCCTCAAAGCCCCACATCTCCTTACGATACGCCATATCCCAGAATAAATACTCAAAGCGGCTGGAATATAAGAAAATCTCTTCTAATTTGTCTAACTCTTGTTCAGACTTTCCTTCAGCTAGTTCATTTAATAACTCCATTAGCCAAATGCAAAGGCTTCCATACTCTTCTGAGCTATATCCTTGAATCCACTCACCAAAAAATTCATGATCTCTCGCTCCTGGAATATCATTTAAACGTTTTCCAATCTCCCAGTAGCTCCACATACATGGAAGCAGAGCCGCAATTAACTCTGCAAGCGTACCATTTTGAGATACTGACATCATATAGTTTGTATACGCTAAATTTTTAGCAGATGGTTTTGCCTCTTCCATCTCTTGTACAGAAATACCAAGGCGTTTTGCATACTGTTTATGGATCGTCATTTCTCCATTTAAAATGCCGTCTATTTGTTCTGCAAATTTTGCCATAACTTGCGGATTAGTCGCTTTCACAACCCCAATTGCATAAACCTTCGCATAATCTAGTAAATATAAATAATCTTGTATGATGTAATATTGGAATTTATCTTTTTCTAATGTACCGTCCCCCATCCCAGTTACAAATGGGTGATTATGACTTTTCTCCCAAACCGGCTGCACAGTCTCAAATAACCTCTCACAAAATCTCATTTATATTTCCCCTTCT
The DNA here is from genome assembly GCF_056396765.1 of Bacillus sp. 05T22. NCBI lineage: Bacteria > Bacillati > Bacillota > Bacilli > Caryophanales > Bacillaceae > Bacillus > Bacillus sp. 05T22. The sequence continues at coordinate 4,663 of NZ_JBFTMC010000049.1, read as the reverse complement.
TTCATATCTATTTATCTAAATAAAAAAGCCACTTCTCTATATAAGAAGTGGCTACAGCAAATAAAAATACATTTATTCGTTGTTCCACTTCCCTACGCTAGCATAATCTAGATCAGGTCTATAAGGGTTAAGGATTATTCCTCTCTCAGCACATAAAGCACCCCTAGTGGTTTTCACTATAAAATTGTCAAATAAAAAAGCCCTGTTTCTTTACGCAAAGAAACAGGGACTGATTGTTAATGTCCGAATCGCTTCCCTACGCTAGCATAATCTAGATCAGGTAATAAAAGGATCAAAGACTCTCGGCCTTACTCTCAGCTGGGAACACCAGCTCTCCTAGCATAATATGAAATTACCATAGTCAGTATAACACTGTCATGGATCATCAGCAACTGTTTTAACTTATTCCAATCCTATTTACGAGCCATGAATCCAATACAAAGTAAGAATTCTTTCCATCAAAGTTCTACCTATATAAAATATGAAAAATAAATATATATATCCATTTTGATTTTCCAACATATAAGTCGCGGCTATGAAGAATAAAAGGTGACCTGTATTCATTTTTTCTTTTTGTTTAACTTGGTACGGGGTAGGAAAAGGATCTAACCGCTTCTATGCATGGCCGGATGCTCTCTCCCGCCTAAAAAGAAAGCTTTTCTGTCAGCTTTTCAATTCGGATTTATATATCTATTCAGAAAATACCAATTATCTTTAATCCATATTATAATGATTATTAATCTATTATTCTTTTAATATATTTCGATTCCATTAAAAAATTGTTATTTTTCTCATTTCGTATTACAGTTATGTGAATAGTGCACAAAATATTATATCTTTATACTATAATAGGGGATGTATTAACACATCTATGGGGGGCTAATATTAGATGAAACAGAAAGCTACAGCTTTAACGGCAACTACTGTCGCAGTCGCATCTCTACTTCCATCCATAACTCAAGTAGATACATGTACTGTAGCAGCTCAAGAATTGCCTACACAAAACACTCAATATATAAAACCGAATCTAAAAATATTATATTCGAATAATAAAATAAAAGCAAGGAATAATGCTAGCTCCGTAAAAAATACAAATATTTCTACATCTACTAAACGGAAAAACAGTTATATTGTAACTGTTGATGATCAAGTTCAGACTAGGGAATTGTTAGGACATATGGGAAATACAAGCCATTCATTTGGGCAGCACCTCCATTTTGAATTACATAATGGTAAATGGAATTTTGAAAAAACAAACGCGGTAAATCCACTGCAGTATTTAGTTCGGTAATATTATATGCCACGTAATATTACCTTAATAATTGAGTATTTGGCTTTTCTCGGTTTAATTTGTTGTTTAGTAATTTACAATACTAACATTGTTTTTTTAAGTATTGTTATCTTATTTGTTACTATCGAATCTTTGATGGAAGCATTCAAAATCCGACTAAAGAAACACATTTCTCATATATATACTGCATTTGTTATTATCGGCGGTTTAATAACAAATATTATTTATAGTGGTTTTCACCTGGCTGCTATATTCCCTGTATTTTTTATAGGGGTACTACTCATTATTTCCCAATATATTCACATTCCTGATCACCGTAAGAAACAACAAGAAGCTTAGAATGGACGTATGTCTACTTCTCATTTACGAATAAATAAAAAAAGAGTCTCACTTTGAAGTGTGAGACTCTTTTTTTATTTATTCATTATATAGAGTGAACAAGGGAAAGCACAAAACTTTTCTTTATCCACACGCATATCGTTCATAAATAAAACTTAAATTATATTTCTTCTCTAAGCCCACTCGTTGTTCCTCATCACACCAGTAAAATAAAATATCATGAATCGTTGCATAACGCTTATTCTTTAGAAATTGTTTAATAAATGACGGTAAACAATCATGTAATTGTATAAATATATAATTCCGCAAAAGTTCTTCCTTATGTTCAATTCCYTTACAAAYATACAKYAAYTCTTCACAATAATATGCATGYTGYGGAACTTGRATCATTTCRAAAAATGGTACATATGATARTAGYTTTCCAATRAAATGCTCATATCGAGTCATAAATTCAAACGACATGTGCTCCATCATTTCTTTCATTACATAAAGATAATCATCCACATGCGTGGTTTTTAACGGATTAAGACGATCAGAAATTTGAGCAATTACAGCCCTTTGACATGCAACAACAGAACGACTCGGTCCATAATATGTTAAAAAATCCGTACACTTACGATATTTTTTTAATAAGTCATATATGTATAAGTCATAAACGTATGTATTGCAGTATATTGCTAAATTCATCATCTCTTGATCTAATTCTTCTTTAGACAATAGTTTTGCCTGTTTGCAAATATAAAAGAATGTAAGTTCCATTACTTCCTTATGAGATAATAGCTTCTCACATTTTTCAATACACTCTGTATTAAATTTAATTCTTTCCCATATCATTACATCATCATTTTCTAATTTACCAATTCGATATTTTACAATTAAGTAGTTCCAAGCCACAACTTGAGTTAAAATATCCCACGTTTCATATTCCATAGATGTATGTACAAATTCATCTAATCTTTGGTTCACCATAAATGTATACGCTTCCTTATACCAACCGATTTTCTGGCATAAACGAACAATACGAATTAAAGTTGGTATTTCATCCTTATGGAACTGTGGCAAGTCCTGCACCTTATTCATTCCATATAAAATAAACGGAGCCAAGTTTTCTTGTTTATAAAATTCTTTTTCTTTCCAGGCTAAAATTGTCCGTTCTTTTCCTTCGCCTTTTGGATGATTTGGTACAAGTAAAGAAAATAAATCCGCAAAATTATTGGGTTCTACATAAACATCTGTAACCAAATTCCAATTTGGATTACTTTGTACATCCCTCATATCATTTCCCCTCCATTTCTATTTATATATAAAATCTTTGATAGATTAGTAGATAAACATAACATTATAAATATTAATATATTCAAAATAAATTATAAAACTTATATTTATTATTATATCATTTTTTAACATAACAAAAATTAGCAATAGGAATTTTTAACCAAAAATTCAAATGAAATTAACATATATCATTCTTCATATATACTTAGTTAAGCATCTTTACACCTTATATACATCTATGCCTAACATTTTGGATACGTTTTAATAACAATATAATTTTGCTTACAGTATTAATAAAGTGAAACTTCCATCAGTAGGCATTTTCTTCATCCACCACTGATGGAAAGTCCTCACCAATCGGGCTTTTACAGGCAGTTATCCCCCACCTATCTTCCTTGCTTCTCTCTAAACCTTGAGGTGGGGGGTCTTACTGCCCGTTAATGCGGAATAAAACGTATCCAATCTTACCTATTCTCTAGCATCTAAATACACTGTATTTTCTACCCTAAAAATAATCTGCATCTACTCGTTATTCTGTATGCTCGGAAATCTCACTTAAAGCAAATCCAGCTTGATCATCAGCTTTCTCTGCTATTGCTAAATCACCTAGCGCTAACATCCCAACAAGCTCGCCATTCTCAACTACAGGTAGTCTTCTGATTTGATGCTGCGCCATTAACTCTGTAGCATTTTCGATAGGGTCATCAGGAGATACGGAAACAATTTCTGTTGTCATGACATTTGTAATTTTATTAGACCCAGGGTGTTTCTCAGCAATTCCACGAACAACTAAATCACGATCTGTGACAAGACCAACCACTTGATTGTTCTCTACAATTGGAATCATCCCAATGGCCTCTTCTTTCATTTTCACAGCAGCTTCATATACATTATCTAGCGGTGTACATTGCACAATATCGGTACTCATAAATTCTCTAACTATTGTCATGTAGCTCTATTCCCTCCTTTTTATACATACTATAGTTTTTCCAAAATCCCTCTATTTATTTCATAATAAATAGAGGGATTTTGGATTGACGATATCGTATATTAGAAAAGAACGTAGCTTCACATTATATTTTTCACAAGAAAAAAAGAGCCAGCAAATTGCTGACTCTTTTGTATGACCCGTACGGGATTCGAACCCGTGTTACCGCCGTGAAAGGGCGGTGTCTTAACCACTTGACCAACGGGCCATGGCTCCGCAGGTAGGACTCGAACCTACGACCGATCGGTTAACAGCCGATAGCTCTACCACTGAGCTACTGCGGAATATGGTGGGCCTAAATGGACTCGAACCATCGACCTCACGCTTATCAGGCGTGCGCTCTAACCAGCTGAGCTATAGGCCCATATTTCTTACAGGGGCAGTAGGAATCGAACCCACACCGGAGGTTTTGGAGACCTCTGTTCTACCTTTAAACTATGCCCCTAAGTGGTGCCGGCTAGAGGACTTGAACCCCCAACCTACTGATTACAAGTCAGTTGCTCTACCAATTGAGCTAAGCCGGCTTGTCAAAAAAAAAAAGATGGCTCGGGACGGAATCGAACCGCCGACACGAGGATTTTCAGTCCTCTGCTCTACCGACTGAGCTACCGAGCCTTTATGTAAATGGCGGTCCCGACCGGGGTCGAACCGGCGATCTCCTGCGTGACAGGCAGGCATGTTAACCACTACACCACGGGACCATTTGGTTGCGGGGACAGGATTTGAACCTGCGACCTTCGGGTTATGAGCCCGACGAGCTACCGAACTGC